>NZ_JANZKM010000022.1:0-64842 GCF_025642935.1 Curtobacterium sp. RIT-PI-V | reverse complement strand
GTCGCCGTCACCGTCACCGGTGTGACCGTCTCGGCAGGGGCCGTCACCGCGACCGGGAGCATCGGGACCGGGGCGGGCACCGTCCCTGCGAGCGGGAGCGTGAGCGCCTGAGCCTCCCCGGCGGCAGCGGACGAGCCGTCAGCGGCAGCCGCCACGTCCGTCCCCGTGGTGGCCGTGGCGGCGTTCGGCCGCGTGGTCGAACCGGTGTCGTCGGCTGCGCGGGAGTCGTCCCGGCGCCCCGGTGCGCGCTCGCCCGCGCGGCGATCGGTCGCGGCGGCCGCGGACAGGGCGGCGTCGAAGGAGCCGGCCCCTGCAGGGTCGGCGCTCGCGCGGGTCGGCGCCGCGGTGCTCGTCGGAGCCGGCGCGGGCTGGGTGGCGATGGTCAGGCTCACGCGGCGCTCCCGGACTGCATCATGGCCAGCAGCGCGGCGGTCTGCAGGTCGGTGGCGCTGCTCGCGGCGGTGGTCGCGGTCGTCGCCGGGGTGGCGGACGCCTGCGCCGGCACGATGCGGCGGATGGTGGCGATGTCGGCGTCCGAGTACCAGTTGTCGACGATGCGGACGTCCTTGCCGGGGCGCGGCGCGTGCAGCACCTTGCCGTCGCCGACGTAGATGACGACGTGGCCCTCACCCTTCGGGATGATCAGGTCGCCGGGCTGTGCGTCCTTCAGGGAGCCGACCTCGACGCCCATCTTCGCCTGGTCCGGCACGACCCGCGGCATGGTCACGCCGAGGTCCTTGAACACCGTCTGCACCAGGCCGGAGCAGTCCATGCCGGCGGTCGTCGTGCCGCCGAACACGTAGGGCACGCCGAGGTACTTCTTCGCGTCCGCGACGACGTCGGACCCGGTGGCGCCGCTGCCCGTGGCGAGCGTGCCCGCACCGGCGTCGACGGACGTTGCGGGCGCGCTGCTGGTGGTCGCCGCAGCGGCGGCAGCGGCGGCAGCGGCGGTCGCGGTGCCGGTACCGGTGTCCCCGGTCGCCGTGGCCAGGGCGTCGGCGAAGGCGCTCGACGACGCAGCCGACGACGCGGTGGACGACGAGGCAGCCGTCGCGGCCGCGGAGCCACCACGCAGGGTGTCGATCTGGGACCGGATCTCGGAGATCCGCGAGAGCACCGCTTCGACACTCATCAGGCACCACCTTCCGTGCGGCGTCGTGCCGCGATCTCGTCGAGGGCGTTCTGTTCGGTGCGGAGTTCCTCGGCGGCCTGCTCGGCGGCGTGCTTGCCCTCGAGCTTCTCCAGGCCGACCGCGGCACGTCGTGCGGCGGTGTACTCGTCCTGCGCACGGTCGGCGTCCGCGCGGCGGGTCCGGACCACGGCGTCGAGCTCCTCGAGCATGCCGCGGGTCGCAGCACGCGCAGCGGCGACGGCGCTCAGGGTCGCGGCGTCCTCGATCGGCTGCACGCCCTCGGCGTCGGCGAGGCTGCGGCGCGCGGCGATCCGGGCGTCGGCGGCGTCGCGCACGCGCTCGTTCGCGGTGGCGAGCGAGGCAGCGGCGCGGTCCTGTTCGGTGTGCCGCAGGCGCAGGAGCCCCGCGAGGGGGAACCGACGGGCCATCACGACACCCCCAGCTGCTGCACGAGACCACCGAGGCGCTGCCAGGACGCGTCGGCGGTCGCCCGCTCGTCCATCCCCTGGCGCAGGAACGCGTCGATCGCGCCCTGGTGGTCGACGGCGGCGTCGACGAGCGGGTTCGAGCCACGCTGGTAGGCGCCGACGTCGAGCAGGTCCTGGGCGGCGGCACGCGCGGCCATCACCTTGCGCAGGATCGTCGCGGCAGCGCGCTGCGCCGGGTCCGTCACCTTCGAGGCCACTCGGGACACCGAGCCGAGGGCGTCCACCGACGGGAAGTGCCCGGTGATCGCGAGCTTCCGGTCGAGCACGACGTGACCGTCCAGGATGCTGCGGGCGGCGTCGGCGATCGGCTCGTTGTGGTCGTCGCCGTCGACCAGCACGGTGTACATGCCGGTGATGCTGCCGACGCGGTCCGTCCCGGCACGCTCGAGCAGCCCGGCGAGCACCGAGAACGTCGACGGCGGGTAGCCCCGGGTGGCCGGCGGCTCCCCCACCGAGAGTCCGATCTCACGCTGCGCCATCGCGACGCGGGTGAGCGAGTCCATCATGAGCACGACGTCCTGGCCGGCGTCGCGGAACGACTCGGCGATGCGGGTGGCCACGAAGGCGGCACGCAGACGCATGAGGGCGGGCTCGTCCGAGGTCGACACGACGACGATCGAACGCGCGAGCCCCTCGGCGCCCAGGTCGTCCTCGAGGAACTCGCGGACCTCGCGGCCACGCTCCCCGACCAGCGCGATCACGTTGACGGCGGCGTCGCTCCCCCGGGCGATCATCGACAGCAGCGAGGACTTGCCGACACCGGAGCCCGCGAAGAGCCCCATGCGCTGGCCGCGGCCGACGGTGGTGAGGGTGTCGAGCACCCGCACGCCGAGCTGCATCGGGGTGTCGATGCGGGTGCGTGCCATCGCGTTCGGGGTCGCGTGGTCGAGCGGCACCCGGTCGACGGGCTCACCACCGGCACCGACGAGCGGGCCGCGGTCGTCGATCGGCCGACCGAGCCCGTCGAGCACACGGCCGAACAGCCCGGCACCCGTCGGCACGAGCACCGGGCGACCGGTCGAGCGTGCGGGGGTGCCGGCGGTGACACCGGTCAGGCGGCCGAGCGGCATGCAGCGCACGCCGGAGGCATCGGTGGCGACGACCTCGACCGTGGTCGGCTCGGAGCCGTCGCGGCCGACCGACACCAGTTCGCCGACGTGGGCGTCGAGCCCGGCGATCGTCAGCCCGAGGCCGACGGCGCTCGTGACGACACCGACCCGCTGGGGTGCGGCCTGCCGCAGGGCGTCGTCGAGCCCGCGGGGCCGGAGCAGCGTGGCGCTCATTCGGACGCCCCCTGCAGGTCGACACCGAGTGCAGTGCGGGCGCGGTCGAGTGCGGTGGCGATCCGGGCGTCGAGGATGCCGTCCGGCAGGTCGACGACGGCGTCGCCGTCCCGCAGCGCGGGATCCGCGACCACGGGCACCGGCAGGTCCACGTCGGCGACGCGGGCGGCGTCCGCCGGGCTGAGGCGGACGGCCACCGGCACGCTGCGGTCGATGGACGCGAGCGCCCGCCGGACGGTGGTCTCGGCGCCGGACGTGATCCGGGCCTCCCCTCCGTCATCGGTCCCGACCGCCGGACGGGAGGCACGGATCTCGTACCCGACGATCGCCTCGGCCAGGTCCGTGGCCGCGCTGGCGACGGAGGCCTCGGCGTCGCTGAGGACGGGCGCGACCGTGGACAGCATCGCGTTCGTCGCGGCGTCGAGGACGGCGATGCGGCGGACGGTGTCCGCGCGCAGCGACGCGGTCAGCGCGGCGTGCTCGGCCTGCAGGCGGGCGCGCAGGGCGTCCGTCTCGGCCTGCGCGGCGCGGAGCCCCGCGGTGTAGCCGGCGGCGTGGCCGCGGACGTCCGCGCCGGACGCGCGGTCGGTCGCGGCGGCGGTGCCGATCGCGGGGAACGCGATGCGCTGCACGGTGCCGGCGGTCGTGGTGTCAGTCAACGAGCTCGTCCTCCTCGGCACGGTGCACGGTGATGACGCCCTGTGCCTCGAGCTCGCGCACGGAACGGACGACCTCGGCGCGCGCCTCCTCGACCTGCGAGACGCGGACCGGGCCCATGGCCTGCAGTTCGTCGTCGAGCAGCGAGCGGTTGCGCTCGGACACGTTCGCGCGGATCGTCTCGACGACGGGTCCGGCCGCACCCTTCATGGCGGTCGCGAGGAGCTTCGAGTCGATGCCGCGCAGCACCTGCTGGATGTCGCGGGACTCGAGCTTGACGATGTCCTCGAAGGTGAGCATGCGCGAGCGGATGTCCTCGGCGAGCTCCGGGTCGCGGGCCTCGAGCCCGTCGAGCACGGCCTTCTCGGTGGCGACGTCGGAGCGGTTGATGATGTCGACCAGGGGCGCGATGCCGCCGACGACCTCGACGCTCTCGCGCGGCGACACGACGGCGCCGGCGCGCTGCCGCAGGACACCGGCGACGATCCCGACAGCCTCCGGGGTCGCGCTGCCCATCGTGGCGAACGCCTGCGCGACGTCGGTGCGGACGCGCTCGTCGACACCCGCGAGGACGGCGCTCGCCTGGCCGGGCTTCAGGTGTGCCAGGACGAGGGCGATGGTCTGCGGCAACTCGCCCTCGAGCAGGGTGATGACCTGCCCGGGCTCGGCATCGTCGAGGAAGTCGAAGGACTGGCCGGCCAGGTTCGAGGCGAGCCGGTCCATCACGCCGGCGGCGCGCTCGGCGCCGAAGGACGCCTCGAGCAGCCCGAGGGCGGTCTCCTTGCCGCCGCGCTTCTGCAGCCGGCCGCTCATCGTGATCCGGTGGAACTCCGACATGGTCTGGTCGACGACGGTGTCCTCGACGCGGCGCATCCGGACGATCTCGGCCGAGATCTCCTCGGCCTCCATCTCGGTGAACTGCTTCATCACCTCGGCAGCGCGGTCGGTGTCCATCTGCATGAGGATGAGCGCGACCTTCTGGGCACCGGTCAGCGCACGGTCGTTCGACCCCTTGCCGGTGCCCGGGCCGCCGGCGCTCGGCATCAGGGCGCTCACACCGGTGCCCGGTCGTCGAGCAGCCCGCGCAGGAGCTCGGCCGTGCGCTTCGGGTCGCGTTCGGCCAGCGCGGAGATGTCCTGACGGCGGCGCTCGGCCGTGATCTCGTCGGTCGTCAGCACCTCGGTCGGCGGGTCGCCGGCGGGCATCGTCGACAGCACGGCGGTGGGGGCGTCGCCGGCACCGAGGGTCGCGCGGTCGGCAGTGCCGTCCATCGCGAGGGGCAGCTGGAACGTCTCGCCGGCGAAGGCGTCGAGTTCGCCGAGGTCGACGGCCTCGCGCTCCTGCTTCCGGCTGCGACGGGCGATGACGAACATGACGGCGATGAGCGCGAGCAGGATGCCGATGACGATGCCGGCGGTGCGGATCGACGACCACAGGGCCTCCTGCTGGTCGGCCTTCTGCTGCGCCTCGAGGGCCTTCGCGGCCTGGTCGGCACCACTGGTGTCGAAGTCCATCATCGCGACCTTGACCTGGTCGCCGCGGGCCTGGTCGACACCGGCGGCGGCCGACACCAGGTCGTTGATGCTCTGCAGGTTCGCGTTCTGCACGGCGTCGGCCTTCGAGTTCAGCGCGACCGAGATGGTCTGCCGGTCGAGGGACCCCGACGGGATCTGCGTGGTCTCGGTGGTGTGGTCGACGGCGTTGTTCTTCGTCGCCGACTCGTTCTTGTAGCCGTCGTCGCCGGTCCCGCTCGTGGCGGTGCCGTTCGGTACGGCGATGTTGTCCGGGCCGAGGACCCCGGTCGCGCCGCTCGAGGCGCCCGCGGCACCCGAACCGTACTGCTCGGTGGTGCTCGACTCGTTGAGCGCGACCGGACCGGAAGTCGGGGTGGTGTAGCTCTCCGACGTACGGGTGCCGGACTCCTGGTTCATCGTGCCGGAGACCACGACGGTCGCGTTGCCGGCGCCGAGGGTGGTGTCGAGCAGGTCCTGGATCTTCTTGCTCGTCGCGGCGTCGTAGTCGGCGGCCTGGTCGGCACCGCTGCCGGTCGCCCCGGTCCCGACGGCGGACAGCGTCTGCCCCTTGGCGTCGACGACCGAGACGTCGGTGGTCTGCATGCCCTCGACCGCGGCGCTGGTCAGGTGCACGATCGCCTGCACCTGGTCGGTGCTCAGCTGCGTGCCGTTGTCGGTGGCGATGAACACCGACGCCGTCGGGTCCTTCTCCTCGGAGACGAACACGGACTTCTCCGGGATCGCGAGCTGCACGGTCGCGGTCTGCACGCCGTCCATCGCGCCGATGGTCTTGGCGAGCTCGCCCTCCATCGCCCGCTTGTAGGTGACGTCCTGCTGGAACTCCGAGCTCGTCACACCCATCTTGTCGAGCAGCGAGTAGCCGCCCTCGTTCGACGACGGCAGCCCGTTCGACGCGGCCTTGAGGCGCTCCGAGTACACCTGCGCCTGCGGCACCAGGATCGTCGCGCCGCCGTCGGTGAGCTGGTACGGCACCCCGTCGGTCTGCAGCTGGTCGGTGATGGAACTCGCGTCGGCGGCGGCCAGCCCGGTGAAGAGCGGTGCGTAGGACGCCTTGCCGAGCCACGACGCCAGGGCGATCCCACCGAGCACGAGCGCGGCGATCACCAGGATCGCGATGGTGCGCTGGGCGGCCGAGAAGCCCTTGACGTACGCGGACAGGCGCGCGAAGACGTTCTTGACGGCGACGGGCATCAGGCCTGCATCCTCATGATCTCGTTGAAGGCGTCGACGCCCTTGTTGCGGACGGCGGAGACGAGCTCGAGCGTGACCTGCGCGCGGGTGGCGGCGATGGTCGCGTCGTGGATGTCGTCGAGGTTGCCGGTGACGGCCTTGAGCGCGAGGGTCTTCGAGTCGCTCTGCAGGGCCTGCAGCCCGTCGACGGCGTTCCCGAGGCTGGCGGCGAACCCGCTGCCGTCGGTGCTCGTCGCGCCCGCAGCGCCGGCGACGTCGCTGGAGGTGCCGGACACACTGGTCAGTGCGTTCGTCATCGCGTTGGTGGTCACACCGTTGACGGCGTCGATGGGCATCAGTTCTTCCCGATCTGCAGTGCCGCCTCGTAGGCGGTCTTGGCGCGGTCGACGACGGAGGCGTTCGCCTGGTAGCCACGCTGGGCCATGATGAGGTCCGCCATCTGCGTGCCGAGGTCGATGTCCGGCATCCGGACGTACCCCTCGTCGTTCGCGAGCGGGTTGTCCGGGTCGTAGGTCACGCGGCCGGCGGCGCTGCCGAACGCGGCACCCTTGACGTAGGCACCGGACACGCCGTTGCCCTCCTGCACCTCGACGTAGCGGGCCTGGAACGCGGTGTCGTCCATCGACTTCACGGTGTTCGCGTTCGCCATGTTGTCGGCGACGGCGTCGAGCCACTTCCGGTGCACGGTCATGCCGGTGCTCGCGATGCCGATCGCGTCGAAGGTCGTCACGAGTTCGTCCGCATCGCCGCGCGGACGCTGGTGAGCTCGGAGTTCATCGCCTGCGTGGCGAACTGGTACCGGAGCACGGTGTCGACGTTGGAGAGCGTCTCCTCGTCGAGGTTGACGTTGTTGCCGTTCGTGTTCGTCGGCTCGAGGCTGCGGGCGACCGTCGGCGCGGTGTTCCCGCTGCCGTCGGTGATCGACTTCGCCAGGGCGTCCTCGAACTGGACCTTCTCGGCGTGGTAGCCCGGCGTGTTGATGTTCGCGATGTTGTTCGCGATCACCTTCTGGCGCATCGACAGGCCGTCGAGTGCGCTCTGCAGCGCGACGCTCGTCACGGAATCGAACACGGTGGTCCCCTCGTCAGGCGTCGTCGATGCGACGTCGCCGTGCGGTGGTGGCCGATCCGTGGCCGAACTGGTGAGCGATCCGTGCTCGTGTGGCGCTATCGGTGCCCGTCCCAGGCTGCGTTAGCCCTCGCCCCGAACGGGGGTAGCACCACTTCTGCGACAGACCACTCGTCGAACGACGCGTGCTTCGTCGCGGAACAGGTGGCGGGACCGCGGGTCAGGCGGACGCGTCGAGGTACACCGCGCCACGAGGCTCGCGCGTCGCGTCGACGGCGCGCAGCGCACCGAGGTGCTCGAGCGTCGCGCGTCGGTCCGACTCCAGTTCCGCGATGCGGTCGCGCTGCGCAGCGAGCAGCCGGGAGGCACGCCCCACCAACTCGCGCGGCACCGGACCCAGCCCGGCCGGCTCCGACCACCCGGTGCCGTCGTCGAGGGCCACATCCTGTTCCAGGGAAGCGAGTGCCGCCTCCCAGGTGTCAGGCGACACCGAGGGCTCCGCCCGTCGACTGCTGGCGTGCCGGCGTCGCCGGCAGCGACGCGGCGGCGTCGTGCCACGACTGCCGCAGGGGTTCGAGGATCCGGATGCAGTCGCGTGTGGCCTGCACGTCACGGTGCACGTTCGCGGTGATGAGGGACGTCGACGCGTAGTTGTAGACGGCGAGCAGGCCCTCACCACCGTCCCAGACGTCGATCCGCAGCGTGGACGACAGCTCGCCGACGATGGCCTGCGCGTGCAGCAGCTGTTCGCGGGCGGCGTCCCAGTCGGCCCTGGTCTGTGCGGCCTCGGCGCGGTGCAGGTCGAGCAGCAGCCGGTCGTAGAGCATCGTGACGAGCTGCGCCGGGGTGGCCGACAGGACGGCCTCGTTCGTGTACTGGGCGCGACGCTGGTCGGTCACGGTGCGGGGCTGCGCGGCCTGGCGGAAGGCGGCGGCCTGGAGGTCGAAGGTCATGGTGATCCCGTCAGCTCGTGGTCGCCGCGAGCTGGCTGGCGAGCCAGCTCGACTGGGACTGGAGCTTGCTGAGGCTGGTCTCGAGCGACGAGTACAGCGTCTGGAGCGATACGCGGCGCATCGTGAGTCGGTCGGTCCAGCTGTCGATCTGGGTGTTGAGGTCCTTGGCGACCGCCTGCTGGCCGGTGATCGTCGTGGTGATGGACCCGTCGTACTTGTCGGACGCCGCGGTGGCGGCGGCACCGACGTTCGCGGCGACACCGGACAGCATCGCCTGCGTGCCCTCGGGGTCGGTGGCGAGGGACTTCTGGAAGACGTCGGCGTCGAAGGTGAAGCTGCCGTCCTTGGTGATCGAGATGCCGATCGACGACGGCGACTTCCCGCCGACGGGCGCCGACATGGTGCTGCCCAGGCGCTGCACGGCGTCGCGCGAGGTGCCGTCGCCCATCAGGACCCCGGCGGTCGTGGTCGTCGACCCGCTGGTGGCACTCGTGGTGCTCGTCACCGCGGTGTTCGTCTTGTAGTAGGCCGAGACCGCGTTCATCGCGTCGACGAGTCCGGACGCCACGGACTGGGCCTTCGTGGTGTCCTGCGCGACGCCGACCGTGACCGGCTCCGTACTCGTCTTCGACACCGTGACCGACAGTCCCGGCACCAGGTCGGTGAACGTGTTCGTCGCACTCGTGATCGTCTGCTCGGCGGCGGTG
Source organism: Curtobacterium sp. RIT-PI-V (assembly GCF_025642935.1). Lineage (NCBI taxonomy): Bacteria > Bacillati > Actinomycetota > Actinomycetes > Micrococcales > Microbacteriaceae > Curtobacterium > Curtobacterium sp. RIT-PI-V. Next base: position 55,828 of record NZ_JANZKM010000022.1, on the reverse strand, counting down.
CCGGCCCACAGCGTGACGCTGGCGTCCTTCGCCTGGGCGACGACCGCGGCGCCGACCTCGGTCAGCACGTTCGTCGAGGTCCCCGCAGCGACCTGGTCGGCGGTGCCCCGGTGGACCTCGAAACCACCCGCGGCCCCGGTCTTGGCAGACGTCAGCTGCAACCGGTAGAGCTTGGTGCCGTCGGCGGCCGCACCCGCGGCGACCTTCGTGGCGGTGACGCCGGCCGCGGACTTGTTGATCGCCGAGACCGTGTCGTCGAGGGAGCCGGACGAGGGCGTGACGGTGGTCTTCGTGCCGTCGGCGCCCACCAGGGTGATCGGTTCGGCAGCGGCCGACCACGTGGACATCGCGGCGGTGACCCCGACCTGGGCGGACGCGGTCGAGCCGACGCTGAACGTCAGCGACCCGGCGCTCGCGTTCGTGCCGGTGACGGCGGTGACGCCCGACGACGAGCTCGTGGCCGTGAACAGGTCGAGCGAGGTCGCCTTGGCGGCGTCCTTCGCCTTCGTCGCGAGGGCCTGCACCAACCCGTTGATCGTCTGCAGTGACGAGATGAACGAGTTGGTGCTCGTGAGCTTGTTCTTGAGCAGGGTCTGCGGCACGCCCTCGACGCTCATCAACGAGTTGATGAGGTCGGTCGTCTTGAGCCCGCTGACGAGCCCGTCGATCGCGAGGCTGGTGCTCGAGGACACGGACGATGACATCGTCGACACTCCCTGGCGTCGTGGGGATGGTCAGGAGGGCGACGCCGCCTCCCGGGAAGCCTGAACGATCCCGGAAGGCGGCGTCGTGGGTGCTAGCGCAGGAGCGAGAGCACGCCCTGCGTGCTCTGGTTCGCCTGCGCGAGCATCGACGTGCCGGCCTGGCTGAGGATGTTGTCGCGCGTGTACTTGACCATCTCCTCCGCCATGTCGACGTCGGTGATGCGCGAACCGGCAGCGGTGAGGTTCTCCTTGGCCACGTTCGTCACGTTGATGGCGTGGTCGAAGCGGTTCTGGACAGCACCGATGCTCGAACGTGCCGAGGACACGTACTTGATCTGCTCGTCGATCGCGGTGATGGCGGCTTGAGCGTTCGTCGCGCTGTCGAAGGTGAGGGCGCCGACAGCGGTCGACACGGACTCCACGTTGGACTTCGACAGGTCGACGTCGATCTGGCTCGCCGCGTCGCCGTTGGCGCCGACCTGGAACTTCAGGACGCCTGCGGTGCCGGCGGAGCCGTCGAGCAGGTTGATGCCGTTGAAGTTGGTCGACTGCGAGATGCGGGTGAGCTCCTTGGTGAGCTCGCCGACCTCGGTGGTGATCGCCTTGCGCGAGTCCTCGTTGTTCGAGTCGTTACCGGCCTGGACGGCCAGGTCGCGCATGCGCTGGAGGATCGAGTGGGTCTCGGTGAGGCCACCTTCAGCGGTCTGCACGACGGAGATGCCGTCCTGCGCGTTGCGGGCGGCGACCGTGAGGCCACCGACCTGGGACTTCAGCCCCTCGGAGATCGACAGACCGGCCGCGTCGTCGGCAGCACGGTTGATGCGGAGACCCGACGAGAGCTTCTCGAGGGACTTCGACAGGTCGTTCTGCGTCGAGTTGAGGTTCCGGTACGTGTTGAGTGCCGAGAGGTTGGTGTTGATGGACATACCCATGGTGGTTTCCTCCGTGAATGCTGGGTCGTACTACAGCCCGTCCGTGGGCTGACGTGGATGACTCTCGACCGGGTGCCGGGAGCCGTTAGGGAATCGACGGAAATACCCGTCGACGGTTCAGCTCGCCGCCACGGCGACCGGCGCGGTCGCGTCGTGGACGGCACGTGCGACGCCGGCGGCGGCGTTCGACGCGACGCGTGCGAGGTAGGCGCTCCGGCGGGCCGCGGTGGTGCGCGAGGCGGGTTCGGCGGGGGCACTGCCGTCCCCGTAGTGGGCGGCCAAGCCATCGCGGAGCAGGCGCATCGCCTCGGATCGCTGCTGCGAGACGGCGGAGTGCGTGATGCCGAGTTCCGCGGCGACCTCGGTCACCGAGCGGTCCCCGAAGTAGACGGCCTCGACGACGAAGCGCATCCGCTCGGGCAGCGCCTCGACGGCTGCGCGCAGGTAGCGGCGCTTCTCAGTCTCGAGCAGGTCGTCGCCGGGCAACGGCAGGTCGGCGGCGACGAGGTCGTGCACGGTCTCGTCGAGGGGCGCGACGATGCGGGCCGCGTCGCTCATGGCGTCCGAGGCGGTCTGCCGGTCGACCCCCATCGCGTCCGCGACCTCCTGCACGCCGACGCTCCGGCCGAGTCGGGCGGACAGGGCCTCCTGCGTGGCGAGGGTCTCGCGGATCCGCTTCCGGGTGCCACGAGACGCCCAGTCGGCCGAGCGCATGTCATCGGCGAGGGCTCCGGCGATCCGGGTCCGGGCGTAGGCCCCGAAGGGGACGCCGAGGGTCGGGTCGAACGCGTCGGCAGCGGCGACGAGTGCGAGGGACCCGACGGCTGCGAGGTCGTCGCGGTCGAGGTGCGTGGCGCGGGAGCGGACGTCGGCGACGATGTAGCCGACGAGCGGGAGGTGCTCCACGATCATCGCGTTGCGTGCGGTGCGGTCCATGCTGATCCCTTGATCGACCTGAGGTGAACGTCCTGACTCACCCGTCCGTGGGCACGGCGAACGCCGGCCTCGGATGGCCGGTGCGTACGCCGAAGACCCGCCCGGTTCCCTCCGAGCGGCGCACCCCGCGCCTCGTTCGCGCGGTTCGAGGTCGCCCTCGTGGTGCGTTCTGAATGTATCGGCTGGCAAAGTCCTGAACAGGGGTTCATCCGTCCCCAGTGCGGGGGCATTTCCGGTGTTTCGTGGTCCACCTTTGGGGGGACCCGACCGGTAGAACGCCCGTTCCCGTCCCCCGGACGGGGTGCGCTTCGTTCGTTCCGGGAGGCCCGGGTGACGTCCGCCTCGTTTGTCACGTCCCCGGCCGCTTACGACCACCGCCGTCGGGTCGATAGGTCTCGGTGTCCGCCGGATGGTGGACACGAAGACCCGAACACCCGACGACGACCCAAACGGGAGGAGCTGATGAGCGTGAACGACCTGTCCGCCGTGCTCTGGCGCGAACGCGAACTGCTCGAGCTGCTCACCTTCAAGCTCGAGGAGGAGCAGCTCCTGCTCACCGCGGGCCGTTCCCGCTGGGTGTCGCACGCCAGCCGCGAGGTCGAGCAGGTCCTCGAACGACTCCGCAGCACCGGACTCGAGCGAGCTGCGTCGAGTGCCGAGGTCGCCGAGGAGTGGGGCGTCCCCGCCGATGCTCCCCTGCGTGACGTCGTCGCCGCCGCGCCGAACGGCCCGTGGGGCGAGATCCTCGCCGCGCACCTGACCGCGATGGTCGAGCTCACCACCCAGATCGGTGCCCTGCGCGACGAGAACGACCGCTTCCTGCGCACCGCTGCCCAGGCCACCGAGGAGACCCTCGCCGGCACCGTGACGACCGCAGCGACCTACGACGCCTCGGGCACCTCCGGTTCCGGCTCCGACGGCGCCCGCCTGTTCGAGGGGACCCTGTAACCCCGTGGTCAGCACCTTCGGCTCCCTCGCCACCGCGTACTCCGGCCTCGCCGCAGCCCGCGCCGGCATCGACGTCACCGGCCAGAACATCGCGAACGCCGGCACCGCCGGGTACACGCGGCAGCGCGTCACGCAGAACTCGATCCCCGCGACCCAGACCGGGTTCATGCGCGGCACCGCCGCCCTCGCCGGTCAGGGCGTCTCCGTCGACGGCATCGCCCGACTGGCATCGCTGACGCTCGACGTCGGCGTCCGGGTCGCCGCGGGGTCCTCCGCCTACGCCGACGCCCGTGCGACGGCACTGTCCGCCCTCGAGACCGGCCTGCACGAGCCCGGCAAGGACGGCCTGAGCGCCAAGCTCGATGCCTTCTGGTCGTCGTGGAGCGAACTCGCCAGTCACCCCGACGACCCGGGTGCCGCCAGCGCCGTCCTCGGCGCAGCGGGCACCGTCGCCTCGGCCCTGGCTGCCGGGTCGAAGGCCGTCGACGCGCAGTGGTCCTCGGTCCGGGGCACCGCGGCCGGCCAGGTCACCCAGCTGAACGACGCAGCGAAGCAGGTGGCCGACCTGAACGGGCGGATCCGCACCGCACTGGCCTCCGGCGGCAACGCCAACGAACTCCTCGACCAACGCGACCAGCTCACCGAGCAGATCGCGACGCTCGCCGGCGGGACGACCCGCACCAACGCGGACGGCACGGTCGACGTGCTGCTCGGCGGCAACCCGCTCGTGCAGGGCACCGACGCCCGCACCGTCGCCCTCGGCGGTGGCGAACGCCTCGCCGACGGCGCCGCGGTCACCCTGACCTGGACCTCCGGCAGCGCCGGCGCGGTGTCCCTCAGCGGTGGGTCGATCGGTGGCGCCCTCGCCGTCCTCGCGCCGGCGAACGGGAACGGCACGGGCGGGGCGCTCGCCCAGGCCGCCGCGTCCTACGACGCCGTCGCGACCCAGCTCGCAGCGACGGTCAACGCCGTCCACGCCACCGGCACCACCCCGTCCGGCACCACCGGCACCGCGTTCTTCGCCCTCGCGGCGGGCGTCCCCGCAGCGCAGGGCCTGTCGGTCGTCCCGACGGACGGCAGCGGCCTGGCGACGCGGAACGCGGCGGGGCAGCTCGACGACTCGTTCGCCGACGCGCTCTCGCGGCTCGGCACGGGCCCTGGAGCCGCCGACACGACCTGGGCGACGTTCGTTGCGGGGGTGGGCACCGCCTCCCGGTCGGCCGCGACGGAGTCGACGCTCACCGGACTCGCCCTGACCAACGCGCGCACCCAGCAGCAGTCGAGCGCCGGCGTCGACCTCGACGAGGAGAACGTGAACCTGCTGAGCTACCAGCACGCGTACCAGGGCGCGGCACGCGTCCTGACCGCCGTCGACGAGATGCTCGACACCATCATCAACCGCACAGGACTCGTCGGGAGGGGCTGATCGTGATCACCCGGGTGACCACCCAGATGTCGATGGCCGCGGCGTCGGCCCGCCTGCAGACCGGTGCGGCGCGCGTGGCGCAGCTGACCGAGCAGGCCACCACGCTGCAGGCGATCCAGAAGCCGTCCGACGACCCCGTCGGCACCGCGTCGTCGATGCAGGTGCGCAAGGAACAGGCCGCCGCCGCGCAGTACACGCGCAACGCGAACGACGCCGTCGCCTGGCTCGCGACCACCGACAGCGCCCTGTCGAGCGTCTACTCGGTGCTGAACAGCGTGCGGGACCTGACCGTGCAGGCGGCGAACTCCGGCACCATGAGCGACACCGACCGCGACGCCTTCATCACGCAGTTCCAGTCGCTCAAGTCCGACCTCGAGGCACGGGCCAACACGACCTACGGCACCCGCTCGGTCTTCGCGGGCGCCTCGACCGCCGCCGCCGCGTACGACCCGACGACCGGGTGGGCGGCCTCCGGCACGGACGTCTCCCGCCGGATCGGCGACGGCACGACCGTGCGCGTCGACACCGCCGGGGCCGACGTCTTCGGCACCGGCGCGTCGTCGGTGTTCGGCGTGCTCGACTCCATCGTCAGCGACCTGCAGAACGGGGTGAACGTGAACGCGCGGATCAACGACGTCGACGGCGCGCTCGGGGCCGTCCGCGGCGCCCAGGCCGACGTCGGTGTCCGGCACGCGACCGCCCTCGCCGCCCAGGACTCGCTGAAGACCGCGGCCGTCTCGCTCGAGAACCGCCGCGCCGGCATCGAGGACGTCGACCTCGCCAAGGCCGTCCTCGACCTGCAGGTGCAGCAGACCAACTACCAGGCAGCCCTCGCCGTCACCGCGAAGGTCCTGCAGCCGACCCTGATGGACTACCTCCGATGAGCATCTCCCTGACCTTCGCCGTCCCGCCGTTCGGCCTCTCCCCCGCACCGGTCTTCACGCTGACCCCGGTGGACGGCGCCGAGGGCCTGTTCACCCTCGTCGGGGGTTCCTCGCGCTTGTTCGTGCTCGACGCCGCGGTGCACCTGCCGTCCTACGCGCCGGAGCTCACCGACGAGCAGGCCGCTGGGCTCGAGCTGAGCGACCCCGCCGACGCGATGCTGCTCGTGGTGGCGAACCCCGGCGCGTCCGGCGGTGCTCCCACGACCGTCAACCTGCTCGCGCCGATCGTCGTGAACGCCCGGACCGCCGTGGGCGCGCAGCTCATCCTGGAGGACCAGGACCTCCCGCTGCGGGCGGAGCTCGCGCGGGCGTAGGTGCCGCGGGGGCTGGTCGGCCCCACCCGTTTTGCGACAATCCACGAGTCGATCGGCGCGTGGTTCGTCGGAACATGCGCACGCAACTGTTGCGTGTGCATGAGTCGACAAAGCACGAGGTGATCAACACGTGCATCGTCGCAAGGTGCACACGAATGGAGCGCCCTCGTTCCTCCACACAGGGCGCTTGCGCTCGACTGTCCACAGATCGTCGCGGTAGGTCTCTCGCTCCGACTCGCTTCCACCAGCCTGTGGGCATGGGCAGAGCGAACGACATCGAACTCATCCGCACGACCGGGCTTCCGGATCCCGAACGCCGGGCGCTCGAACGTGATGTCCACCGCGGGGTCCTCGAACGGATCCGGCCCGGCGTCCTGATCCGGCCCGGGGCGCTCGAACAGCTCCACCCTGGTGAACGACACCACGTCCTCGTCCGAGCATCGCTCCATTGCATCCGCGCCACCGACCTCGTGTCGCACCAGTCCGCGTGCGCCGTGCTCGGGCTGCCGCTCGTCGGCGAAGCTCCGATGAAGGTCCACGTGTCCGACCCGACGACCACCCACACGCGGGTGACCGCCTGGTTCGTCCGGCACGGCACTGCCGCACGGCCACCGACCGCGTACATCGAGTCCGGCGGACTGCGGACCACCGGGTGGGCGCGGAGCGCGGTGGACGTCGCTGCGACGCGTCCGTTGCTCGAGTCGCTGCCGGTCGTGGACGAGCTGCTCGCCGATCGGCGGACCACGCCCGAGGCACTGGCTGCTGATCTCGAACTGCGGGGCTCGGGGCAGGCGAAGGCGGGGGTGGCGATCGCGATGGGGTCGGCACTGTCGGGGTCGCCGGCGGAGTCCGTGTGCCGGGTGCGCTTCCGGCAGGTCGGGGCGCCGGAGCCGGTGCAGCAGCACGAGTTCCGACGGGCCGGTGGTGGGAGGGCCGTCGTCGACTTCTGGTTTCCAGATCAGGGAGTCGTGGTTGAGGTCGACGGCCGCGCGAAGTACGAGGACCCGACGATGCTCGAGGGGCGGAGCACCGCCGAGGCGCACTGGCAGGAGAAGCGTCGCGAGGACTTCGTCCGGTCGTTCCCCGAGGTCCGGTTCGTCGTCCGGTTGTCGTGGGCCGATCTCATGCAGCCCGACCGCGTGCGTGCAGCACTCCGCCGGGCAGGTGTGCCGTGCCGGTGACGAACAGGCGAGCGGAGCCGAGGGCCCGGCCGGGATCAGCGGCTCGGCGCCTCCGGGTGGTGTGCACGCTGCCGTTCGACCACGAGCGGTGCACTCGGCACGCCACCGCCGACGATCACTTCGCCGGTGCCGACCCGCACCCCGTGGACCCGCCCGACACCCTTCACCACACCGGCACGACGATCGGGGTCGGGCTCGCGGTGGTCGCCCCCGGCTGCGAGTTCGGCGTCACGGACGGCGACCGTCCCGAGCACCTGGGCACCGGCGCCGAGCTCGGTGGGGCCCTCGACGAGGCAGCCGCCAGACAACCGAGCGCCGTCCCCCACGAGCACGTCCGCCCCGGTCGCCGTGATCGTGACGGGCCCCGGGCCCAGTTCGGCACCGGAACCGATGGTCACCCGGGCCGCTGTAGCGACGACGGTGACCGGGCCCGGACCGAGCCGCGCGCCGGATGCGACGGTGATCGAACCCCCGGCACGCGTGTCGAGCACGGCTCCGGGGTAGAGGACCACCCCGGCTGCAAGGGTGACGTCCGCGCCGACGAGCACGGAGCGGGGGTCGAGCACCACGACCTCGGGCAGCAGGTCGAGCACCTCGGCGACCGTCAGGAACCCGGAGGCCCGCCGAGCGTCGTCAGCCGGACCGGGCGCGCCGTCGATGTCCATCCAGCGAGCCTCCCACATGTCCGGCGTACGGTGAGCGCATGGCCCGCTCCCCGAAGGACCAGGCGATCGTGCCGCTGCCGAACGCCCAGGTCTCCCCCATGCCCGACGACTCCCGAACCCCGCAGCCGCAACAACCCGGCGGGTGGGTCAAGTGGCTCGACCGTGCCATCAGCGTCCAGCGCCCGGTGGTCGTGGCGCACGTCAACGCGATCCGCCGACGCAAGCCGGACGCCACCCCCGCCGAGGTCATCCAGATCCTCGAGCGGCAGTACCTCGCCGCGGTCACCACCGGTGGCGCAGCGGTCGGTGCAAGTGCGGTCATCCCCGGCGTCGGGATGGTGGCCGCCCTCGGACTGAGCGGCGCGGAGACGGTCGGTTTCCTCGAGACGACCGCGCTGTTCGCCCAGTCGGTGACCGAGGTCCACGGCATCGCCCTGGACGACCCCGAACGGGCACGGACCCTGGTGATGGCGATGATCCTCGGCGCTCCGGGCACACAGCTCATCAAGCAACTCGGCGGGCAGATCGCCGGCGGTCAAGCGCGCACGGCGTTCTGGGGCGAGATGGTGACCTCGTCCCTGCCGAAGCAGGTCGTGAACGGCCTCGGCGGGCAAGTCCGCGACCAGTTCATCAAGCGGTTCGCAGTGCGTCAGGGGACGTCGGTGCTCGGCCGTGCACTGCCGTTCGGGATCGGCGCCGCCGTCGGCGGGCTCGGCAACCACGCGCTCGGGCGGAAGGTCATCCAGGCCTCGCGGACCGGGTTCGGGCCGCCGTCGGCCCACTTCCCGATCGTGCTCGAGCCCAAGCCCGCGAAGCCGGAGAAACAGCCGAAGGACAAGCAGCCAAAGGACAAGCAGCCGAAGGAGCCCAAGCAGCCCAAGCATCTCGGCTGGCGCCGAGGCTCGGCAAAGGACGAGGACCTCTGGTCGGAGACGCCCGAGCGCTGAGCCGGGCAGCAGGCCCGATCAGAACGACCGAGGCCCGATCAGAACGACCGCACCGGCGTCCTGACGACCTGCCCGGCGTGCGCGAACCCGCCGCCGAAGCCGAACAGCAACGCGGGGACGCCCTCGGGCAGGTCGCCACGCGCCCACGCCTTCGACAACCCGAGCGGAACGCTGGCGGCCGAGGTGTTGCCGGACTCGACGACGTCGCGGATGACGAACTTCGACTCCCCGCCGAGTGCGGTGACGAGCGGCTCGATGATCCGCAGGTTCGCCTGGTGGAACGCGAACACCTCGATGTCGTCCATGGTGAGCCCGGCGGCCTCGACGACCTTGCGGGCGTGCCCCTCGGCCTCGGTGATGGCCCAGCGGTAGATCGATCGGCCCTCCTGGTTGAACCGGCCGGGAGACCCCTCGACCCGCACCGCGTCGAGCAGGTGTGGCACGCTGCCCCACGAAACGGGCCCGATCTCGGGGACGTCAGTGGCGCCGAGCACGGCGGCTCCGGCCCCGTCGCCGACGAGCACGCACGTCGACCGGTCGGTCCAGTCGGCGATGGCGGAGAGGGTCTCGGACCCGATGACGAGCGCGACGTCGGTTGACCCGACGCGGATCGACTGGTCGGCGAGGGCGAGTGCGTACTCGAACCCGCTGCACGCGGTGTTGATGTCGATGGGCGCTGGGCCGTTCGTCATCCCGAGCGCGGCGGCGACCCGACCGGCGGTGTAGGGCGCACGGTCCTGGTGCGTGGTGGAGGCGACGATGACGAGTCCGACGGCCGAGGGCGACACGCCGGCGTCGGCGAGGGCGTTGCTGCCCGCTTCGATCGCCATCGACGTGACGCTGTCGTCCGGACCGGCGATGTGGCGGGTCTGGATCCCGGTCCGGGTGCGGATCCACTCGTCGTTGGTGTCGACCATGATCGAGAGTTCGTCGTTGGTCAGGATGCGTTCGGGCTGGTGGTGACCGAACCCGAGGATCCGGCTGCCACGGAGTGCTGGGGTGTTCACCGTCGTCACGGTACTCCTCCCCCGAACCAGAACATGCCCCCGAAGGCATGCAGCACCACAACGACCCAGCATGCAGAACCGGTACTCCCAGGGCCTGGCAGGGTGCCCCTCGGAGCGCGTAGACCGGACCCATGGACTACACACACCTCGGACGGACAGGGCTGTCGGTTTCACGAGCAGTGCTCGGCACGATGAACTTCGGCCCGGAGACCACTGAAGACGACTCGCACGCCATCATGGACCGGGCCCACGAGCTCGGCGTCAACTTCTTCGACACCGCCAACGGCTACGGCGGCTCGGTGGGCAAGGGTGCCACCGAGGAGATCATCGGCCGCTGGTTCGCGAAGGGCGGCGGCCGTCGCGAGAAGACGGTCCTGGCGACCAAGGTCTACGGCGACATGATCGACTGGCCGAACGGCGGCAAGCTCAGCGCGTTCAACATCCGCCAGTCGCTCGATGCCAGCCTGCAGCGTCTGCAGACGGACCACATCGACCTGTACCAGTTCCACCACGTCGACCGTGCGACCCCGTGGGACGAGATCTGGCAGGCGATCGACGTCGCCGTGCAGCAGGGCAAGGTCCTGTACGTCGGGTCGTCGAACTTCGCCGGCTGGCACATCGCCCAGGCGCAGGAGGCCGCGAAGCGCCGCCACACCTTCGGCCTGGTGAGCGAGCAGTCGATCTACAACCTCGTGGTGCGTGACATCGAGCGCGAGGTCCTGCCCGCCGCCCGCGAGTACGGCCTCGGTGTCATCCCGTGGTCGCCGCTGCAGGGCGGTCTGCTCGGTGGTGTCATCGAGAAGACCGAGAACGGCTCCCGCCGTCTGTCGGGTCGGAGCGCCGAGTACGTCGAGGGGCACCGTGACCAGCTCACGGCCTACGAGTCGTTCGCCCAGGAGCTCGGCCACACGCCGGGCGAGCTCGCCCTCGCGTGGCTCCTCCACCAGCCCGGTGTGACCGCGCCGATCACCGGCCCCCGCACGATGGAGCAGTGGGAGTCCGCGGTCCGCGCCGTCGACATCCGCCTCGACCAGCGTGCGCTGGACCGGCTCGACGAGATCTTCCCGGGGCACCAGACCTCACCGGAGGACTACGCCTGGTGAGCTGACGGAACGGGCCGGAACCACGGCCCGCGATCAGGGCCACGGACGGGAGGCACGGTGCGCGTCGGACGCGCACCGTGCCTCCCGTCCGCCGTTGCGACCACCGCACGTGGTGAGCCGACAGGACGACGCCCGCCCGTCAGAGCGCCGCGATCTCCGCGTCCGTCAGTCCCGCCCAGCGCAGGTACGCGGCGACGCTGCCCCAGCGCGCCTCGACGTGCCGGACCACGGTGGTCATGGTCTCCGGCACGCACCGCTGCGCGACGGCGGTGGCCTCGGGGTCGGTGCTGACCGCACGCTCCGCGGCGAACCGGTCCGCCAGCCCGGCAGCGCTGGCGGCGTAGTCGTCGCCGACGGCCTCGATCGACGCGCCCCAGAGTCGGGTGAGCAGTCCGCTGACGACGCCGGTGCGGTCCTTGCCGGCGGAGCAGCAGACGAGTACGTCACCGTCGGACCGGGCGATGGCGCGGAACGCTGCGGCGATCCCGGTGCGGTGGCGCTCGAGCCAGTCGGTGTACTGCTCCTCGAGCTGCACGGCCTGGGCGCCGGACTCGACGGTCGACGGGTCGAACAGCGGGACGAGCCGGTAGCCGTCGGCGGTGCCGAGCGGGTGCGGGACGCGGGCGACCTCGTCGTCACGACGCAGGTCGACCACGGCCGCGAGACCTTGCGGGTAGGCGTCGGCACCGACGCGTTCGGTGTTCGCGCGGTACACGGTGCGGGGTCGGGCGTCCTGCAGGCCCGGTCCCCCGACCGCGCGCAGGTTGGTCAGTGCGGACGTCGTCGTCATGCCCGCAACCCTGCCAGACGCCAGACGACAGCCGACAGACGACAGCCGACAGCCGACAGCCGACGGACGCAGGACCGCACGACGACGGGCCCCGCGCTTGCTGTGTGCGCGGGGCCCGTCGTCGTGCGGGTGGTGCTGGCGGTGCTGGTGTCCGCTGGCTAGCGGACCGAGACCGGCGAGTCGTCGGTCTGCTCGTAGAGGACGTAGCCCTCTTCACCGTGGACCGCGGTGTCGATGCCGGCGACCTCGTCCTCGGTCTTGACGCGGAAGCCGATCGTCTTCTCGATGAGGAAGCCGATGACGAACGCCAGGACGAAGGAGTAGACGCCGACGGCCAGGGCCGCGGTGGCCTGCTTGCCGAGCTGCTCGAACGAACCGGAGTAGATCAGGCCGGTGTCGTTGGCGAAGAAGCCGAGGTACAGCGTGCCGACGATGCCGCCGACCAGGTGGACGCCGACGACGTCGAGCGAGTCGTCGAAGCCGAGACGGTACTTCCAGTCGATGGCGAAGCAGCAGATGATGCCGGCGACGAAGCCGAGCAGGATGCCCCAGCCCGGGGTCAGGTTGGCACAGGCCGGGGTGATCGCGACGAGACCGGTGACGGCACCCGAGGCGGCGCCGACCGACGTGGCCTTGCCGTCCTTGAGCTTCTCGACGAGCAGCCAGCCGAGGATGGCAGCGGCCGGTGCAGCGAGGGTGTTGACCCAGGCGATCGCGGCGATGCCGTCAGCGGCGCCCTCGGAGCCGGCGTTGAAGCCGAACCATCCGAACCACAGGATGGCGGCACCGAGCAGGACGAAGGGCGGGTTGTGCGGCTTGTGCGCGCCCTTGGCGAAGCCGACGCGCTTGCCGAGGACGAGCGCCAGGGCGAGACCTGCTGCACCGGCGTTGATGTGCACCGCGGTGCCACCGGCGAAGTCGATGACGCCCCACGTGGCGGCCCAACCCGAGGTCAGGTTGAAGACCCACGAGGCGACCGGGAAGTAGACGACGGTGACCCAGATGCCCGCGAAGACCATCCAGGCGCCGAACTTGGCGCGGTCGGCGATGGCGCCGGAGATGAGCGCGACGGTGATGATCGCGAAGGTGGCCTGGAAGCCGACGAACGCCATCGACGGGTACGCCGCCTGGATGTTCGAGGACTGCGCCTCCTCGAAGGCCTGGCCGAGACCGATCTGGTTCCAGTCGATGCTGAAGAACCCGACGACACCGGAGACCGCCGTGCCGTCACCGTGGTTGGCGAAGGCGATCGCGTAGCCGTAGAGCACCCACAGGACGCTCACGAGTGCGATCGCACCGAACGACATCATCATCATGCTGATGACGGACTTGGCCTTCACCAAGCCGCCGTAGAAGAAGGCCAGGCCGGGTGTCATGAACAACACCAGCGCCGCCATGACCAACACGAACGTCGTGTTGCCCTGATCAAGCATCTGTTCACCTCTCGATTGCACGAGCGGCTCTTGGACCGCCTCGGGTGTCACCGAGTCTGGCGAGGTGACGTTTCACGAGGGGGCACGATGTGTTTCGCGGATGTAACGCGACGGCGCGGTTTGTAAACGTCGTGTTTCGCGCGGACCGATGCCCCCTGGACAGGGGGTGCACCGACCGGTCAGCGGATGGCCCTGGTGGTGGGCGTCAGTCCTGGGCGCGGCTCAGGGCCACGACACGGCTCGCTGCGCGCAGGTACTTCTTGCGGTAGCCGCCGTCGAGCATGGCGTCGGGGTACACCTGGTCGAGCGGCGTGCCCGAGGCCACGATCCGGACCTGGGCGTCGTACAGCCGGTCGACCAGCGCCACCCACCGCAGCGCGTCGGTCTGGTCCGTGAACGCGCGGACGTCGGTGAGCCCCACGGCGTCGAGGTCCTCGACGAGCGCGACGTACTTCGACGGGTGCACCGAGCCGAGGTGCGCGACCACGGCCGAGAAGTCGTCGAGCGTGACGGTGCCGGCCGGCAGCGCCGCGGCCACGTCGGACACCACACCCGCCGACTCGTCGACCGCTCGGCGGCGGTAGTCGAGCCCGTCGATCCGCATGGTGTCGAACCGGTCGGACATCGCCTGGATCTCGCGCAGGAAGTCCTGCGCCGCGAACCGTCCCTCGCCGAGCGCGCCCGGAGGCGTGTTCGAGGTGGCGGCGAACCGGGTGCCGGTCTCGGTCAGCTCCTTGATCAGACGGGTCATGACCATGGTGTCGCCCGGGTCGTCGAGCTCGAACTCGTCGATGCAGACCAGCGCGGTCCCGCGCAGCAGGTCGACCGTGCCCTGGAACCCGAGCGCGCCGACCAGGGCCGTGTACTCGATGAACGTGCCGAACGTCTTCCGCCCGGAGGCCGCGTGGTACGCAGCGGCGAGCAGGTGGGTCTTGCCGACACCGAACCCGCCGTCCAGGTAGACGCCCGACTTCGCAGCGGGCTCGACCGACTGCTTGCGGCGGCCGAACAGCCCGCGACGTGGCGCCTCGGTCGGACCGGCCGCGACGAACGCGGCGACGGCGTCGCGCACATCGGCCTGCGAGGCGTAGTCCGGGTCCGGGCGGTACGAGTCGAACGAGGCGTCCGCGAACTGGGGCGGTGGCACGAGTGCCGCGGCCATCTGCTGCGGGGTCACCTGGGGGTCACGGTCGACGAGGTGCGCTGGCAATCGAGTGGGCCTTCCGGGAAGCAAGTCGTGCGGTGTCACGTTGCGACTGGGGCACGGGACGTCCGCGTACCGTTGCCCACAGGCACCGACGACCGATCCTAGTCCGGTGCCGGATGACCACCTGGAGGTAGCCCACCATGACCGCACCGGTCGACCCGTCCGAGAAGTTCACCGCCTACGCCCACCCGGAGCGTCTCGTCTCCACCGAGTGGCTGCAGGAACAGCTGGACGCCCACACCCCCGACCTGGTCGTCGTCGAGTCCGACGAGGACGTCCTGCTCTACGAGACGGGCCACGTCCCCGGCGCCGTCAAGATCGACTGGCACACCGACCTCAACGACCCGGTGCAGCGCGACTACATCGACGGCGAGGCGTTCGCCGAACTGCTCGGCGGCAAGGGCATCGGCCGCGAGACCACCGTCGTGCTCTACGGCGACAAGAACAACTGGTGGGCCGCGTACGCCCTCTGGGTCTTCTCGCTGTTCGGCCACGAGGACGTCCGCCTGCTCGACGGCGGCCGTGCGAAGTGGATCGCCGAGGAGCGCGCCCTCACCACCGACGAGACCGTCGTCACGCCGGCCGAGTACCCGGTCGTGGACCGGATCGACACCGAGATCCGTGCATACAAGGACGACGTGCTGGCCCACCTCGGCAAGCCCCTCATCGACGTGCGCAGCCCGGGCGAGTACGACGGTTCCCGCACCACCGCGCCCGACTACCCGGAAGAAGGAGCGCTGCGCGGCGGCCACGTCCCCACCGCGGTGAACATCCCGTGGGCGACCGCCGCCGCACCGGACGGCACCTTCAAGCCGCGCTCGGAACTCGACGCCATCTACCGCGAGGGCGCCGGCATCGGCGACGCCGACGAGGTCATCGCGTACTGCCGCATCGGCGAGCGGTCGAGCCACACCTGGTTCGTCCTGCAGCACCTGCTCGGCTACGACAGCGTCCGCAACTACGACGGCTCGTGGACCGAGTGGGGCAGCGCCGTCCGCGTCCCGATCGTGCAGGGCGCGGAGCCGGGTACAGTTCCGAACCGATGAACGACAGCACCGAGGCCACCCTCCCCGCCACCCTCGCCGAGATCCGCGACGACTTCCTCGCCCTGGGCCAGAAGGACCGTCTGCAGCTCCTCCTCGAGTTCTCGAACGAGCTGCCCGCGTTGCCCGAACGGCTGCAGGGGCACGAGGACGAACTCGAACGGGTCGAGGAGTGCCAGTCCCCCGTGTTCATCACGGTGACCGTGGGCGAGGACGGCGACGCCCCCGACGTCGTCCGCATGCACGCGACCGCCCCGCGCGAGGCGCCGACCACGCGCGGCTTCGCGTCGATCCTCGCGCAGGGCCTGAGCGGCCTGACGGCAGCGCAGGTGCTCGCCGTGCCGGCGGACTACCCGCTGACGATCGGGCTGTCCGAGGCGGTCAGTCCGCTGCGGATCCGCGGC
Source organism: Curtobacterium sp. RIT-PI-V (assembly GCF_025642935.1). Taxonomy (NCBI): domain Bacteria; kingdom Bacillati; phylum Actinomycetota; class Actinomycetes; order Micrococcales; family Microbacteriaceae; genus Curtobacterium; species Curtobacterium sp. RIT-PI-V. The sequence goes on along the minus strand of NZ_JANZKM010000022.1, from coordinate 39,844 downwards.
ATGGTGGGCATGCTCGGTCGCGTGCAGCGTCAGGTGCAGGCTGCGGTGTCATAGACCCAACCGGAAGGCGGACGGGAGGCCCACGGCGGATCCGCCACGGGCCTCCCGTCCGTCTCCCCTCGGCACGCATGCCGTCCTCTGGCATTTCACGCTGCGGTCCAGTCGGCGCGATGCTCATCAGAGCCGGTGCCGGCACCATCATCCAGAAGGCCACCGCCGGCGAGGTGAACTGGGGGCAAGTCGCCGTGGGCGGGGCCTTCGGTGCCGTCGGCGGTGGCGCCGGAGCCCTGATCGGCAAGCAGCTGGTCAAGAACGCAGCAGAAGGTGCGGCCGAGAATGTCGCGAACTACGCGGTGAGTGGCCAGCCGGTGAACCCCGGTGGTCTGCTCCGGAACGCTGCCGAGGGTACGGCGACGTCGGCGACCACCGGCGGCACCATGTCGAAGGTTCACCTGCCGACCGCTGTGAGCAAGATCGGGGACGACGCACCTTCGCCTCTCGGGCTACCGCGGGGTCATTGAGTCGTGTCATGAGTACGCTCCTGCGGCAACGGTCCCCCGTCACAAAGTTTCCCCGTTTGGACTTCCACCTTGCAGCCTGACAACGGCAGGAAACACATTAATGAGTACGTACGCCGATGCCCACCTCGCGTTCCGAACAGCCGAACGCGCAGCCGTCGCGTGAGACAACACTGACTGGCACCGCCGGGCGGTCCACGACGAACGCGCCAAGCTGTTCGAGTCCGCGCGGGAGACCCTCGCGCAGGCGATGCCTGGTCCCGCAGTCACCGACCGATCGGCGGTTGAGGAAAAGGCCGCGGACGCCCTCCGGAGCCTCCGTCCGGCCAACGCCGACGCCGTAGCGGTGACCAGCAACGAGTGGGCAAAGGTCGAAGTACGTCTCAACGCTGGCCAGAACCTCGCCAAGTTGATCGAATCAGCCGACCGCGAGACCTTGGCCGCCATTGTCGACCAGATGCCGACGCGCCTCGTCACCACCTCGCCGGAGCCGGAAGACGCCATCGCCGAGATCGGAGCGCTGGCCGTGCGCCGTCTGGCCGCGCTGCGCGAAAGATCGCCCTCTCGGCGGTCGCCGCGCAGCAGACCGCCGCGCTCGCCAACGCATGGGGCTCGTTCGTGGGACGGGCGTCGACTCGCCACCGATCATCGCTGACGCCTCAGCGCTGCTCCACAACGCCGATCCAGATGAGTGGAGGGCCACCCTGGCCGAGACGCCGCACGACGACTACCCCATTGAGCAGGCGGTCCGCGAGGTCGGGGCCAACCTGGACTTCGGCGGGACGCCCTACGAGACCGCGGCAGGAGCGTTCGGTGGCACTCGATGAGGCCAAGCGCCGCAGCATCGTCGCGATGGTCGAAGAGGGTGTTGGACGGAACGGAATTGCCCGGTCCGTAGGGGTGGCTGCGTTCACCGTCTCCAACGTCGCCAAGCAAGCCGGACTCAGATTCGACCGCCAGCAGACCGTGGCTGCTGCAGTGGCGCAAGCGACCGATGCGAAAGCGCGAAGGCAGGCTCTTGGAGCACGGATGCTGGGCACCCTCGAGGAAGCCCGCCTCCGACTGTCGAAGGAGCCGCAGGCGAGAGGGTTTCAGGCCGCGGCAGGGGTCTCGACGCCCGCGCCCAGGCGTAGGGCAACATCGCTATGATCGACGGCCCGGAAACCACGGAACAAGACCAGGCAGTATCGATGCTCGGCCGCCCCCAGATCGACCTGCAGGCAGTGGTGGCCTCAACCGGCTGGGGATCGAACGGTCCGGAATCTCCGCAACCGACCGGCCCAATGGTCGTCGGCGAGGGCTTCGAAGGCTGTTGCGAATGGACCCGCGGGTGGTGCGATTCCATGCACTCCGGCGGGACTCCGCCGAACGGCTCACCTCCGAACGCCGGCCAGAACTCGACGTGTGACCGCGGCGGCAACGGATCCGCCAGGACGCCTTGGGACAGCTCGCTTGAGACTGCTCACCTGCCGGCAAAGCCTCGGGACCGGTACGAGCAACCCGCCGAACCTGCCGAGTGGCGTTGGCGGTGAGCCGCGTTCGACCGATTCGGGGGATGGGTTCCGACAGGCCGCGCAAGAACGATCGTCGCATGGACATTGCGGCCGTGGCACGGGCGAAGATCCCCTATCCGGTCTCGTCGTCACCCGCCTGCTCGGATCGTTCCCAGCCCAAGGCGTCGATCTGCTCGACCCATCCGTGAATGACGTCGACTCCTTCCCGCGTGTGAACTAGGCCGTTCTGAATGGTCTGAACAGGCCGCTTCATGTCTCGCGACAGCTTGCGAAGCGGCAATACTGACTCGATGAATCCCTCTGTAGTCGTCGCTGTCTGCTGGGATTCAGTGTCAAGCCGGCGTAGGCTGTCGAAGTAGTCCTCGAACGCTTCTCGTGTCTCGGGATCATCTTCGACTTCTTCGTCAGCCCTAGCGATGATTAGACGGACGCCTCGATCGACCGCTGCGAGATTCGTCGTGAACTCCTCGCCGTGAGACTCCAGGGAGTCGGCGGGCTCCTGCAGGCGCTTTGCGATGTTTCTAAGCAGAGTCAAGCGGCCCGCAAACGACTTCGTCTGAGGGCCCCCCGCGTTGAGCTCCGTCGTGCCATCCACCGCTACAGCACCAAGGGCTTCGATATCGGCGGAAATCGACTCGACAGCTTGGGTCCATACCGGCATCGACAATTCCATCTCGGCGAGCTGCTCGATGATCCCGAGGTCCTCGTCCCCATCGGCGTCCTCCTCGGACACCGCTGCCTGCGCAAGGTCAACTTGGTCGGCCGCCGCGTTCGCCTTCACGAGCCGGGCCACGAGCTTCGCTACTGCTCTCGTATACTCCGACGACTCCCGAGGGGCGTGCCGCAATTCGATCCACGGCTCCCACTGGAAGTCAACGATCATGTCCATCACATCATCGCGCTTGTCGGAATCCGCGAGGTCAGGCACGTCGATCCAAAGGATAGGCATGATGAGTTCTTTGACTCCGAGGGCAGACGCTCGCTTCGCGAATTGAGTCAGCTCACGTCTGCACTCGACGCTCTTGAAAAAGCGCGGAGTGACCACGGGCACGAAGAACGCGACTGACGCGAGCGCTTCATCAATGACTTCACGCCAAGCATCCCCCCAATCCAAGTCGTCACGATCGAGAAAGAGCTGGATGCTCTCGGCGGTCTGCATTTCGTACTCAGCGACGATGTCGCGTGCAAGCTGAGCGATTCGGCCATGGGACGCGTCGTCATCTTTGTGCACGTAAGACCAGAAGCCGCTGGCAATTGGAATGGTCATGGCTGGAGGGTACCGGCCCTCACCGACAGACTCAGACGATCCGGTGCCGAGCCGGCAGGCCGGCGGCAGACCAGAAGCTAGTCATCCGTCCCTGGAGGCGACAGCAGTTCGCCGAGCGGCATCTCGAACGCCTCGGCGATGCGGAACCAGGAGTCGAGCGCTCCCCGTGTGGACCCAGTCTCGATCGAGATCAGGGTACGTCTCGTCACACCGGAACGCTCGGCAAGAGCGTCATACGGCCAGCCGCATTCCGCCCGAATACGCGTCGGATGGTGCATCTCGCCCAGTCGACTGCCGGCGTGGCATTCACCGCAGTGTCGAAACCTTCACTAGCGTGACGACTTCTTCGCTGCTGGGAGGTTCAACGGAAGCGTTTGAGTAGCTCGTCGCACTCGCGATGGAGGGTGAGGGCCTCGTGGTCTCGGGAGCGCTAAAGTTCTCGGTTCGGCTTCAGACCCGGAAGGCTGCATACGCCGAGTTCCAGACCCACGGCTTCGAGGTCGATCTTGTCGGGGCGCGTCACGATCGACTGATCCTCGCGACCGTAGCACTGGCCCCTCCTCGCTACATTGAGCAGGTCGAGCGACTTACCCTCGACGAGAATGCGCCGCGGCCGATCGAGCCAGAGGAAAGCGCGGTAGACAGGGGCGACCCTTTCGAGCAAATCGACGCGGAAGACGCTGAGGACATCAAGTCGGTCACCGTCTTCCGGTGAGCCCGATGCTGCCCTCGTGACAGCTTGACAAAGTACAGCGCCTCAGTGCTTGATGGCCTCACGCCGTCTGAGCTTCACCCTTTCGACTCGCGTCGAGGAGAAGCGTCACAAATGCAGAGCAAGTGACCAATACGTATTTAGCCAAGGCTTGATCAGCATGTGAGATCTCTTCGTTGCCATGCCTGAGACCGCCAGCGTCCGATGTCCACCCGTACATTGAGGACCATGCCGACAGCAAAGCTCGGTGCATGGGCATCCCTGCGCCGGGTAGGGCTTTGATTGCAGTGCCCAAAGTCGAGGCTCCAGTGATTGAACGCGCCACTGACTCCACGGCAGAAATAGCTTCCTTGATGGAGTTCCGGTAATCAGGCCTCTCTCGGTTTGCAAGTAGAGCGAGCGACTGGCGTAGATGCTCATGAGCAGCGCTTGATCCCGGTCCAGCCGCGTCTAAAGCATCGGCCACTGCTGCCATCTCTTCTTGACGGTCGAACGGCACTAGCTGGCCACCGCTTAGGCGGTATCCCACGAGATTTCGTTCGAAACGCCCGTTGATGGCCTCCACGATCACGTGTTCCCAATTTGGCGCCCATGCACGATCGACCGCATTGAGGCGCTCAAGCACCGCTTCAATGGTGTCCATGCAATGGAAGAATGATTTTTCGAGAATCGAACTTTTGATAGTTCGCCATATACCGACAGTGCTCGGAGCTTCATCACGGGCCCTTCGGTAATGCGAGACCCACAGCAGTTCGAGCATAAACTCCTCTGCTTCCTCGTCTTCATGATCCGAGAATGCAGTCTGCAGGAGTACCAGGACGTTCCATACGTCCATCCTTGTCTCTACATCGAGATCGTCGCGCTGAATGAGGGTACGGGGCTCGACATACCCGTAGCGCTCAGAGAATCGGGCCATACGGCCATGCTATGCGGTCTTGTGGCGCAAGTGGACAGCTGCTTCGCTCTTCAGGGCAAGCATGGCGCTTGTTTGGCTCAGTGACTGGCCCCGGAGTTCCAGTGGCATGGCTCCGGGGTCGAGCCGTGCCCTGCACTTGCACTGCTGACGATCTTCGTGATTTGCTGCTCCCTACAACCGAACAGAAGTCAGGGTCTGGTCAAATGCCCCGGCCGGTGAGCACTTCGCGCACGCCGAGATCCCACGAGGGTGGAAGGTCCGACAACGGACCGGCCCCGGACTTTTCGTCCAGCGCTTCCCGTCCCCGCTACCAAGCGGGTTGGATCGCGGGGTGCGTTTTGCCGTTCGGGCGCGCTCCCGCCTCGGGAAAGCGCCATGTACGCCACTGCAAATTACGACCACATCACACTGCCCAGCGAGGACCTCGAGCGCCTGCTCGTCCTACTGTTCGGCGAACAGTGACCACGCTCAGGCGATGGCCGCTTGAGTCCGCGGTCCACCCCCGAACGACTCCCCTACGACTACGCCCGGCTCGAGACCCCCCAGCAGGACTCGCCCGGCTCGATGCTCGAGCACGCGCTCGGTTGGGCCGCGGTGGGGTGGAACGTCTTCCCGCTCCAACCGGGAAAGAAAGTGCCAATGCGCGACTCAAAGGGCGCGCTTGACGGCAATTAGGACGAGGACCAGATCCGTCGGTGGTGGACACAGTTCCCGACCGCGAACATCGGCGGCAACCTCGGGGACGACAAGCTGGTCTTCGACGTCGACGCCAACCACGGAGGCGAAGCTCTCCGCGCCTTCCACGCCATCCACACTCACCGGTCCGGCCGCGGTCGCGAGAACAAGCACTTCATCTACGGCATCCGGCCGGGCTCCGCCGCTTGGTCGCTCCGCCAGCGCAACGGTTGGACCACTGGCGTCCGTTAGAGCGAGTGAGCGAACGAGGACCTTGTCGTTCCGCAGGAGACCAGGCCGCCCGGCACTCATCCTCAGCCACGCCGAGGCGACGGACATCGCCGACAGCATCTGGCTGCTCATCGACAGCGAGTTCCGCGGATACCTTCCTGGCACGGATCTGACCGACGAGACGAACCCGGTCGTTCGCATCGACGCGTTCAACAGCGGCGAATGGACCGTGACGGTCCGCGTCGCTAACGACGATGAGCGGTGCCTTCGACCGAACGCACGGACCAGCGCAGCCCGGCCGACCGGCAACTCGTCTCGAGAAGTTCGGGCCACGCCAGCAGACGACGAACGGAACGATTGCCGCACCACCCGCTTGGTGAGCAGGAAGGGTCGAGTGCGCGACGGTGACCCGATCATCTCTGCTCACGAAGCGACTAAATGGACGCAGCGTCGGACGGGAGGCCCGTGGCGGGGTCGCTACGCGCCTCCCGTCCGCCCTTCGGTCGCGTCTACCGCGCGCTGGCCGCCCCGCGACGCTGGACCACCTCGGTGAGCCACGCGAGGATGCGGGCGTCGAACCAGTCGGCGTCGTGGTTCCAGAGCTTGGTGTGCCGGGCAGTGGTCTGGACCTCGAGCCGGACCAGGTCGGGCCGTGCGCGCGCCAGGTCGTGCGAGGCCGAGGACGGCACGAACCCGTCGTCGTCGCTGTGCAGCAGGAGGATCGGCACCGTCAGCTCGGCGGACCGGGTGACCATGTCGAGCTCCCGCAGGTCCACCGGCTGCTGCAGGCCGGCCAGGCGGTGCAGCACCGGCGTGCGGAGCAGACGCTGGGCGACCTTGCGGACCGGCCGCGGCAGCCCCATGAGCTGGCTCTGCGACTTGAGCACCGCGTGCCAGTCGACCACGGGCGACTCGAGCACCACACCGTCGACGAGCTCGGCGAACCGTGAGCGCAGCAGGGTCTGCAGCACGACGGCGCCGCCCATCGACCAGCCCATGAGCACGACGCTCTGCGCGTTCTGGGCGCTGAGCCAGCGGAGGACGGAGTCGATGTCCTCCCACTCGGTGCTGCCCAGGCCGTAGCGGCCGTCGACGCTCGGCGGAGCGACGCCGTCGTTCCGCCACGACGCGAGCACGACCGAGTAGCCGGCGGCGCGGAAGACCGGGACGGCGCGGATGGTCTCGGCACGGGTGACACCGCGGCCGTGCACCAGGACGGCCCACGGGGCGTCCGGGTCGTCGGCGCGGACGACCCAGGCGGGTGCGGGCCCGTTCGGGGTCGGGATGTCGATGTCCTCGACGGGCACGTCGAGCTCGCCGGGGGTCAGGTAGAACCAACCGCCCCAGCGACCGCGTCGTGCAGCGGTCGGGTCGCCGGCGTCGATCGCGATGATGCGGCGCGTGACCGTGGTGTCGGTGGTTCCGAGGACCTCACCGACGCGCATGTGCCCGGTGCCGGCGCCGAACCAGAGGGAGTACCGGCCCTGCAACTCGGTGTCGGCGGTCCGCTCGATGGTCACGGTCATCCGGACCGGGTCGACGGCGTGGATCGGGACGCGTTCGGTGCGCTTGCGGTCCGGGGTGACGACGGCGCGGGCGACGGCGGCGACGAAGCCACCGATGACGGCCGTCCCCACGGCTGCTGCGGCCAGACCGGCGCCGAGGGCGATGAAGCCGGCCGATCGTGCGGTCTCCTGGACGGCGTCCTCGGCGGGTCGCGCGGATCGGGACATGGCCCGGAGCCTAGTCTGCATGTGTGTCCGAAACCCGAGAGCCCGACGCTTTCGCGCGGCTCCGCGCGTTCGTGTCGTCCGGCAGCAGCCGCTCCGAGACCACCGTCACCGAGATCCCCTCGCCCACGCGGATCGCACCGTCCTCGATCGCCCTGGCGGCGGACGTGTCCGGCACCGCGCACGGCGCCCCGTCCGACCTCGGCACCGGACGCTTCATCGCCCTGTACGACCCCGAAGAACCCGAGGGCTGGGGCGGCGCGTTCCGGGTGGTCTCGTTCGCGCAAGCACCACTCGAACCCGAGATCGGTGTCGACGAGTTCGTCGCCGACGTCACGTGGAGCTGGCTCGTCGACGCGCTCGCGACGCACGGTGCCGAGTACGACCACGCTTCGGGCACGGCCACCAAGATCATCTCGCGCGGGTACGGCGACCTCGCCGCACAGGGAGACGGCGCCCAGCTGGAACTCCGCGCGTCGTGGACGCCCCGCGGCGACGACCTCACCGCACACGTCCAGGCATGGCAGGACATCGTCGCCATGCTCGCCGGTCTGCCTCCCGCCTCGGACGGTGTGACCCTACTGGCCCCGAGGAGGCTCGCCAAGTGACCGACCCCGCCAGCTCGACCCCCGGTGCGCCGGACCCCGCGTTCGAGGACTCGCACGAGGCCGTCAAGGTCATCGAGTCGCGCGACGACTACCTCGAGGCCGTCGCGGCGATCGCCGCAGGTCACGGGCCCGTCGCCGTCGACGCCGAACGCGCCAGCGGCTACCGCTACTCACAGCGCGCCTACCTGATCCAGGTGTTCCGGCGTGGTGCCGGCGCGTTCCTGTTCGACCCGATCCCGATCGGCGACTTCTCCGAGCTGCAGGCGGCCATCGTCGACGAGGAGTGGCTGTTCCACGCCGCCTCGCAGGACCTGCCCTGCCTGCAGGAGGTGGGTCTCGTCCCGACCCGCATCTTCGACACCGAACTCGGAGCCCGCATCGCCGGGTTCCCCCGGGTCGGTCTCGGCGCCGTCGTCGAGCAGCTGCTCGGGATCACGCTCGCCAAGGCGCACTCGGCAGCGGACTGGTCGACCCGGCCGTTGCCGCAGTCGTGGCTCGTCTACGCGTCGCTCGACGTCGAACTCCTGCCCGACCTGCGTGACGCCCTCGCCGCGGAGCTCGACGAGGCCGGCAAGTCCCGCATCGCGGAAGAGGAGTTCGACGCGGTGCTGCACCGCGCCCCGAAGCCCGTCCGTGCCGAGCCGTGGCGTCGCCTGTCCGGCATGCACGCGCTCCGTGGCGCCCGCGCGCTGGCGATCGCCCGGTCGCTCTGGGTCGCCCGTGACGAGTACGCCCGCGCGGCCGACATCGCTCCGGGGCGCACGATCCCCGATGCCGCGATCGTCGCAGCGGCAGCCGCCGCACCGTCGTCGCGCACCGAACTCGGCGCTCTGAAGGCGTTCACGGGTCGCGCCAGCCGGTCCGAGCTCGACCGCTGGTGGGCCGCGGTCGACGAGGGCCGCACGACCGAGGACCTGCCGAAGCTCCGCGGCTCCGGTGAAGCGACGCTCCCGCCGCCCCGCGCCTGGGCCGACCGCAATCCCGCGGCCGACCGCCGGTACAAGGCCGCACGGGCCGCGGTGACGAAGCGGTCCGAGGAGCTCGACATCCCGCTCGAGAACCTCCTCACCCCGGAGACCCTGCGCGTGGTCTCGTGGGCACCGCCGTCGCCACCGTCGACCGAGCTGGTCGGGGCCGCCCTCGCCGCACACGAGGCCCGCCCCTGGCAGGTGGAGGAGCTCGCCTCGATCATCGCGTCAGCCTTTGTCGCTGCTGCACAGCAGCCCGCGCCGGCGGATGACGTCGAGTCGTAGGAACCGCCCAACCGGCATGCGGCCGCCCAGCCTGGGGGCATAGCGTCGGGAGCGTCGCCGGGCGAGGCCCGGCCGGCCGGAGCGACCAGCGTTCCGGCCCGATCGATGAGGATCTGGGAGGCCCGGATTGCCAAAGGCATCAGACGTCGTGTTCGTGGACGGAGTACGGACGCCGTTCGGACGAGCCGGCGAGAAGGGGGTGTTCTGGAAGACCCGGTCCGACGACCTCGCGGTGCACGCGATGCGCGGACTGCTCGACCGGAACGCCTCGCTCGACACCGCAGCGGTGGACGACGTCGCCGTCGCGGCGACCACGCAGCAGGGTGACCAGGGGCTGACCCTCGGCCGTACCGTCGGCATGTTGGCCGGCCTGCCGAAGTCGGTCCCCGGGTACGCGATCGACCGCATGTGCGCCGGCGCCATGACGAGCGTCACGACGCTCGCGGGTGCCATCGCCTTCGGTGCCGCGGACATCGCGATCGCCGGTGGCGTCGAGCACATGGGGCGCCACCCGATGGGCTTCAACTCGGACCCGAACCCGCGGTTCATCGCCGAGCGCATGGTGTCGAGCGACGCGCTGGTGATGGGGTCCACCGCCGAGCGCCTGCACGACCGCTTCCCCGCGATCACGAAGGACCGCACGGACGCCTACGCCGTCCAGTCCCAGCAGCGCTACGCCGCCGCGTGGGCAGCCGGCAAGCTGCAACCCGACGTGATCCCGGTCGAGGTGAACAAGGGCGACGGCTGGGACGTCGTCAGCACCGACGAGCCGCCGCGTCCGGGCACGACGCTCGAGGCGCTGGCCGCGCTGAAGACGCCGTTCCGCCCGCACGGACGGGTGACCGCCGGCAACGCCGCCGGCCTCAACGACGGCGCGACCATGAGCCTGCTCGCCTCGGCCGAGGGTGCCAAGGAGCACGGCCTGCCGACGAAGATGCGCATGGTCTCGTTCGCCTTCGCCGGCGTCGAGCCCGAGGTCATGGGCGTCGGCCCGGTCCCCGCGACCGACAAGGCGCTCTCGAAGGCCGGCCTGTCCATCGACGACATCGGCCTGTTCGAGATCAACGAGGCGTTCGCGGTGCAGGTGCTCGCGTTCCTCGACAACTACGGCATCGCGCAGGACTCCGCGAACGTCAACGCGTGGGGCGGCGCGATCGCCGTCGGCCACCCGCTGGCATCGAGCGGTGTCCGCCTGATGACCCAGCTCGCCGCGCAGTTCGCCGAGCGCCCGGACGTCCAGTACGGCATCACCACGATGTGCATCGGACTCGGCCAGGGCGGCACCGTCATCTGGGAGAACCCCGGCTTCAGCAAGTCCGCAGCACGTTCGGCTCGGAAGGGGGCATGAGCATGACCACTGTCGACACCGACCGTCTGTCCGAACTCAGCGAGGACGAGGTCGTCACGCACTCGTTCGTCAAGCACGTCACGATGCCCTCCGGTGGCACCCTGGCGCTCATCACGCTCGACAACGGCAAGGACTACAAGCGTCCGAGCACCCTCGGGCCGCGTACGCTGCGCGAACTCTCCGGGGTGCTCGACACCCTGAAGACCGAGGCGACGGCCGGCACGATCCAGGGCGTCGCGATCACCGGCAAGGAGTACTGCTTCGCCGCCGGTGCCGACCTGTCGCAGGCAGCGTCCGTGCCGTCGCGGGACGTGGCGCACGACCTCGCGGCCCTCGGCCACGCCACCCTCCGCAAGCTGTCCGACCTCGGTGTGCCGTCGTTCGCGTTCATCAACGGCATCGCCCTCGGCGGCGGGCTCGAGATCGGGCTGCACTGCACCTACCGGGTGTTCTCGTCCGCGGCGCAGGGCATCGGCCTGCCCGAGGTCTTCCTCGGCATCATCCCGGGCTGGGGCGGCGCGACGCTGCTCCCCCGCCTGATCGGTCCGGAGCGCGCGCTGCGGGTCATCGTCGAGAACCCCCTCAAGAACAACCGCCTGATGGACGGCCCGGCCGCGGTCGAGATCGGCATCGGCGACGTGCTGATCCCGTCGGTGACGTTCCTGCCGTCGGCAGTCGCCTGGGCCGACGGCGTCATCGCCGGTCGTGTGTCGGTCAAGCGGCCAAACGAACCCGGCATGCTCGAGAAGGCTGCCTGGGGCACGGTCGTCAAGGTCGCCCGTGGGCAGGTCGCGTCGAAGATCGGGACGGTGCCGAAGTCGCCGTTCCGCGCGCTCGACCTCGTGGCCGCCGCTCGCGGCGGTTCCCTGGACGAGCGGTTCGCCGACGAGGACGACGCCCTCGCCGACCTGCTCTCCGGCGACCAGTTCGCCGCGTCGATGTACGCGTTCGACCTGGTGCAGAAGCGTGCGAAGAAGCCCGTCGGTGCACCGCAAGGCGTCGAGCCGAAGAAGATCACGAAGGTCGGCGTCCTCGGCGCCGGTCTGATGGCCTCGCAGTTCGCGCTGCTGTTCGCCCGACGACTCGGCGTCCCCGTCGTGATCACCGACGTCGACCAGTCCCGCGTCGACGCCGGTGTCGAGCGGATCCGCGGTGAGGTCGGCAAGCTGCTCGAGAAGGGGCGGATCTCCCCCGACGACGCCAACCGCATCACGGCACTCGTCAGTGGGTCGGTGTCGTACGACGCCTTCGTCGACGCCGACTGGGTGATCGAGGCCGTCTTCGAGGAGATGAGCGTCAAGCAAGAGGTCTTCCGGAAGATCGAGCAGGTCATCGCGCCGGATGCCATCCTCGCCACGAACACCTCGTCGTTGTCCGTCTCCGAGATGGGTTCGGTGCTCTCCGACCCGTCGCGCCTGGTCGGGTTCCACTTCTTCAACCCGGTCGCCGTGATGCCGTTGCTCGAGGTCGTCCGCACCGCCGACACCTCCGACGAGACCCTCGTCACGGCTCTCGCCGTCGCGAAGACCCTCAAGAAGACGGCGATCATCACGGCCGACCAGCCGGGCTTCGTCGTGAACCGCGTGCTCGCTCGGGTGCTCGGTGAGGCGATGCGTGGCGTCGAGCAGGGCACCTCGTTCGACGTCGTGGCGGCCGGTGCCGCGCCGCTGGGACTGCCGATGTCGCCGTTCGAGCTGCTCGAGCTCGTCGGACTGCCGGTCGGGGCGCACGTGCTCGACTCGCACCACGCCGCGTGGCCGGAGCGTTTCTACCCCGGTGACGGGCTGAAGAAGATCGCCGAGCACGGGAAGATCCTCACCCGCGACAAGAAGGGCACCGCGACCGGGTACGACCCTGCCGCCGTCAAGCTCGTCGCGCCGTCCAAGAAGGACGCGGAGCCCGTCGACGCCGCAGCGATGCAGCAGCGCTTCGAGGACGCCCTGGCCGACGAGCTGCACCGCATGCTCGAGGACGAGGTCGTCCAGCATGTCGAGGAGATCGACCTCGGCCTGATCCTGGGTGCGGGCTACCCGTTCCAGGCCGGTGGGATCAGCCCGCACCTCGACCGCAGCGGTGCGTCCGAGCGCGTCTTCGGCGGGAGCTTCCACGACCCGCTGATCGTCGGCCCGGCTTCGCGCTAGCCGGCGCGAGTCCGTCCCGCACAACCGAAGTCACCCCGAATCGCGGATCGCCGTGGTTCGGGGTGACTTTGGTTGTGCGTGGCCGGCCCGCTGCGGTGTTGTCCACCGCCGCCGTCAACCTTCGTCAACCGCCGACGCAGTCGTTGCTGCCGCTGAAGCACGGCGGGACCGACGGCCGTGGTGCCGACGGCTCGGGCGGCTCGTTGTCGTACGACGTGAAGTACGCGGCGCTGTGCGTCACGACGAGCACGTAGTCCGCCCTGCTCGCCCGGACGGCGTCATCGCGTCGGTCGACGCCGAGACCCGGTGCGGACTGCACGACGGACGATCCCTCCGACTGCCACAGTCCGAATGACCCGTCCCAACCGCGGACCCGCACGACCGCGAACCGGTCCTGCCCGCGGTCGCTGCCGAGGGCGATCGACTGCCGCCCACCGATGTCGACCAGGGACGGCGTCGATCCGTCCGGCTGGATCGCCTGTGCCACGAGGTCCTCGTCGGTCAGGCCGCCCGCGCGCAGCGCCGGACCGACGATGCGCACCGCGTCGGCCGGTGTGGTCGCACCGTCGATCGTGTACACCGCTCCGGCGTCGATCCGGCACGTCGTCCCCGAAGCGGGCTGGAAGAACCCGGCGTTGCTCGCGTTGCCGCACGAGTCGGTCCAGGTGGCATCGACCCGGTGGACTGCGGCGGTGCCCTTCCAGTCGACCACACGGTGCATCGTCTGTCTGGCGCCGACCCGGGCATCGGCACCGAGCTCCGGCGCGACCGAACCGTCGTTCATCGCTGCGCACCCCGAGGACAGCGCCACCGCGGCGAGACCGATCGCCACCGCCGTCGTCCTGAACCACCGTCGCATGGGGCGATCCTGCCAGACGTCCCCGAGGGACATGCCCCTGACGGCATGGGTGACCTTCCGGCGGAACCAGGTTCCGGACACAGCACCGCGGAAGTACGTGGTGCCATGTCCGGAACCTGGTTCCGCGCGACCCGCCTATCGATCAGCGGACTCCCGCGATCGCGCGGGCTTCGCCTGCGGCAGCTTCGTCCCGACGACCTGGTCGATGACGTCGCGGGCGATCGCCTGCGCGGTCAGCCCGACGTCGGCGAGGATCTGCGACCGGGTCGCGTGGTCGATGAACTCGTCCGGCAGCCCCAGCTCGTTCACGCCCGTGTCGACCCCGGCGGCCCGCAGGTCCTGCCGGAGCCGGGTCCCGACACCACCGACGCGCACGCCGTCCTCGATCGTGATGACGAGCCGGTGCGTCCGCGACAGCTCGATGAGCGAGCCCGGGATCGGGACCACCCAGCGCGGGTCGACGACGGTGACGCCGATGCCCTGCGCCTCGAGCAGCGCCGCGGCCTCGAGCGCCGTCGGCACCATCGAGCCGACGGCCACGAAGAGCACGTCCTCGACGCCGTCAGCGGCGGCGTGCAGCACGTCCACACCGTCGGGGAGACGACGGACGGCGGGGATGTCCGGTCCGACCTGGCCCTTCGACCACCGGAGCACGGTGGGGGCGTCGTCGACGGCGATCGCCTCGCGGAACTCCTCGCGCAGGGTCGCTGCGTCACGCGGTGCGGCGATCCGGATGCCGGGCACGACCTGCAGCAACGCGAGGTCCCACATGCCGTGGTGCGACGGTCCGTCCGGACCGGTGATCCCGGCACGGTCGAGCACGAACGTCACGCCGGCCTTGTGCAGGGCGACGTCCATCAGCACCTGGTCGAACGCCCGGTTCAGGAACGTCGCGTACAGCGCCACCACGGGGTGGAGGCCGCCGTAGGCGAGGCCCGCGGCGGTCGTCACGGCGTGCTGCTCGGCGATGCCGACGTCGTACACGCGGTCGGGGTGCTGCTCCTGGAACAGGTGCAGTCCGGTCGGACGGAGCATCGCCGCCGTGATCGCGACGATCCGGGGATCCGCGGCGCCGGCGTCGGCCAACGAGGACGCGAACACCGAGGTCCACGACGGACCCGACGCGGCGTCGAGCGACTCCCCCGTCTCCGGGTCGATGTGCCCGACGGCGTGGAACTGGTCGGCCTGGTCACGCAGGGCCGGCTCGAACCCGTGGCCCTTCTCGGTGATCGCGTGCACGATCGTCGGGGCGCCGTAGGCCTTCGCCTGACGGAGCGCCGCCTCCATGGCCCGCTGGTCGTGTCCGTTGACCGGCCCGATGTACTTGATGTCGAGGTTCGAGTACAGCGCCTCGTTGTTCGTGAAGCGCGACAGGAACCCGTGCAGGCCGCCGCGCATCCCGCGGTAGACGGCCCGGCCGGGGGCACCGAAGCGATCGGCCACGGCCCGGGAGGTCTCGTACAGCGCCCGGTACTCACGCCGTGTGCGCATGGAGCTGAGGAACCGCGCCATGCCGCCGATCGTCGGGGCGTACGAGCGGCCGTTGTCGTTGACGACGATGACCAGGCGGCGGTCGTTGTCGTCCGAGATGTTGTTGAGCGCCTCCCACGTCATCCCACCGGTGAGGGCGCCGTCTCCGACCACCGCGACGACGGTGCGGTCGGTCTGCCCGGTCTGCCCGAACGCGCGGGAGATCCCGTCGGCCCAGGACAGGGAGGACGACGCGTGCGAGGACTCCACGATGTCGTGCTCGGACTCGCTCCGCTGCGGGTAGCCGGCGATGCCGCCCCGCTCGCGGAGCTTCGAGAAGTCCTGCCGCCCGGTGACGAGCTTGTGCACGTACGACTGATGCCCGGTGTCGAACACGAAGGGGTCGTTCGGCGAGTCGAACACCCGGTGCATCGCGAGCGTCAGCTCGACCACGCCGAGGTTGGGCCCGAGGTGGCCGCCGGTCTTGGCGACCTCGGCCACCAGGAACCGGCGGATCTCGGCGGCGAGTTCGGTCATCTGCACGTCGGAGAGACGCTTCAGGTCGCGCGGCGACGTGATGCTGCTGAGCAGGCTCACGGGCGCTCCTTTCGTGGGGCTGTCGGCCCACTCTATGCGCGTGGGGACAGAACGGACTGGAGGCGCGGTGCCAGCTGGCACCGCGCCTCCAGGCAGTATCCGGGTCGCGTCAGACGAGCGACCGGAGCACGTACTGCAGGATGCCGCCGTTGCGGTAGTAGTCGGCCTCGCCCGGGGTGTCGATGCGGACGACCGCGTCGAACTCGACCGGCTGCTTGCCGGCGGGCGAGTGCTCGCTCGGCGTCGCGGTGACGTGCACGGTCTTCGGGGTGCGCCCCTCGTTCAGCTCGGTCAGGCCCGAGATCGAGACGACCTCGGTGCCGTCGAGCCCGAGGGACTCGACCGTCTCGCCCGCCGGGAACTGCAGCGGGACGACGCCCATGCCGATGAGGTTCGAGCGGTGGATCCGCTCGAAGCTCTCGGTGATGACGGCGCGGACACCGAGCAGGTTCGTGCCCTTGGCCGCCCAGTCGCGCGACGAGCCCGAGCCGTACTCCTTGCCACCGAAGATGACGAGCGGGATGCCCTGCTCCTGGTAGTGCTGCGACGCGTCGTAGATGAACGACTGCTCGCCGTCGGCGGTCGTGAAGTCGCGGGTGTAGCCGCCCTCCACGCCGTCGAGCAGCTGGTTGCGCAGCCGGATGTTCGCGAACGTGCCGCGGATCATCACCTCGTGGTTGCCGCGACGCGAGCCGTAGGAGTTGAAGTCCTTGCGGTCGACGTCGTGCTCGGCCAGGTACCTGCCGGCCGGGCTGTCCGCCTTGATCGAGCCGGCGGGCGAGATGTGGTCGGTCGTGACCGAGTCACCGAGCTTCGCGAGCACGCGGGCACCGGAGATGTCCGACACCGCGTCGGGCTGCATGGTCATGCCCTCGAAGTACGGGGGCTTCCGCACGTAGGTCGACTCCTGGTCCCACTCGAAGGTGTCGCCCGTGGGGGTCGGCAGGTTCTTCCAGCGGTCGTCGCCCTCGAACACGGAGCCGTACTCGTGGGTGAACATCTCGGTGTCGATCGACTCGTCGATGACCTGCTGCACCTCGGCCGCGTCGGGCCAGATGTCCTGCAGGTAGACGTCGTTGCCGTCCTGGTCCGTGCCGAGGGCGTCCTTGTCGAAGTCGAAGTGCATCGACCCGGCGAGGGCGTACGCGATGACCAGGGGCGGGGACGCCAGGTAGTTCATCTTGACGTCGGGGTTGATGCGCCCCTCGAAGTTCCGGTTGCCCGAGAGCACCGCGGTGACGGCGAGGTCGTTGTCCTGCACCGCCTGCGAGATCTCGTCGGGCAGCGGGCCCGAGTTGCCGATGCAGGTGGTGCAGCCGTAGCCGACCGTGTAGAAGCCGAGCTGCTCGAGGGAGGTCGTGAGACCGGCCTTCTCGTAGTAGTCGGTGACGACCTTGGACCCGGGGGCGAGCGTCGTCTTGACCCACGGCTTCGAGGTCAGGCCCTTGGCGGCGGCGTTCCGCGCGAGGATGCCGGCCGCCATCATGACGGACGGGTTCGACGTGTTCGTGCACGAGGTGATCGCGGCGATCGCGACGGCACCGTGGTCGATCGTGAACGGGTCGGCCCCGTCCATCGCGACCTTCGTCGGGGCCGAGGCCGTCGACGGGGCACTCGACACGTGGACGTGCTCGTGCAGGTCGGTGTCCTCGTTGGTCGAGCCCGCGGCGATCGGGTCGGAGGCCGGGAAGGTCTCCTCCACCGCGTCGTCGAGGTCGGTCTGCTCGCTCGGGGTCGTGTAGTTGTTCAGGTCGACCTCGAACTGGTCCTTCGCCTTGGACAGTTCGATGCGGTCCTGCGGACGCTTCGGTCCCGAGATCGACGGCACGACCGTGGAGAGGTCGAGCTCCATGTACTCGGAGTACGCCGGCTCGACCGAGGCGTCGTGCCACAGGCCCTGGGCCTTGGAGTACGCCTCGACCAGGGCGATCTGTGCCTCGTCGCGACCGGTCAGACGCAGGTAGTCGAGCGTGACGTCGTCGACCGGGAAGATCGCAGCGGTCGAGCCGAACTCGGGCGACATGTTGCCGATGGTGGCGCGGTTGGCGAGCGGGACGGCGCCGACACCCTCGCCGTAGAACTCGACGAACTTGCCGACGACACCGTGCTTGCGGAGTTCCTGCGTGATGGTGAGCACCACGTCGGTCGCGGTCACGCCGGCGGGGATCTCACCGGAGAGCTTGAAGCCGACGACCTTCGGGATGAGCATCGACACCGGCTGGCCGAGCATCGCTGCCTCGGCCTCGATGCCGCCGACGCCCCAGCCGAGGACACCGAGCCCGTTCACCATCGTGGTGTGCGAGTCGGTCCCGACGAGGGTGTCGGGGTAGGCGTAGGTCTCGCCGTCGAGGTCACGCGTGTAGGTGACCTTCGCCAGGTACTCGATGTTCACCTGGTGCACGATGCCGGTGCCCGGCGGGACGACCTTGAAGTCCTCGAACGCGGTCTGGCCCCAGCGGAGGAACTGGTAGCGCTCCCCGTTCCGCTCGTACTCGAGGTCGGTGTTGCGCTGGAGTGCGTCCGTGCTGCCGAAGAGGTCGGCGATGACCGAGTGGTCGATGACCATCTCGGCCGGGGAGAGCGGGTTGATCTTGTTCGGGTCGCCGCCGATGTCCGCCATCGCCTCGCGCATGGTGGCGAGGTCGACGATGCACGGCACACCCGTGAAGTCCTGCATGACGACGCGCGCCGGCGAGAACTGGATCTCGGTGTCCGGGTCGGCGTCGGGTCGCCAGGAGCCGAGCGCGCGGATCTGCGCCTCGGTGACGTTCTTGCCGTCCTCGGTGCGGAGGAGGTTCTCGAGCAGCACCTTCAGGCTGTACGGGAGCTTCTCGTGCCCGGGCACCGTGTCGATCCGGTGGATCGCGTAGTCGACACCCCCAACCGACAGTGTGTCCTTCGAGCCGAAGCTATTGACTGCAGCCACCGTGCCGCCTCCCTACTGATCGGTTTGCCCTCATCATCGCGGGCCGTGGTCCGTCCCACCAGCAAGGCAAACCTAATCCCGCTGACGTCGGAACGCCGGACGAGAAAGTCTCTTGATGTCGAGACAACTCTACACCGTGGCGGCGTCGTCCCTCCGCACGAACACGGTGCGGACCAGCAGCCACGTGACCCACAGCACGGCGGCGTAGAGCGGAACGCCGAGGATGAGCTTGAGGCCGGCGAGCAGCTCGACCTGCGCGGTGAGGTACAGCGGCACCTCGACGGCCAGGCGGAGCGCGAAGAGCCCGACCCAGATCCAGGTGGCGACCGTCAGCACGCGGCGCTTGACCGGGTCGGCGCGCCAGTCGACGTGCGAGCCGTCCTCGTTCGCCGGCAGCAGGAACCCGACGACCAGACCGATGAGCGGCCAGCGGACGGCGAGGGAGACCAGGAGCCCGACCAACCACACCGAGTTGATGATGATCCCCGGGATGAAGTTGCTCTCGGCGCGTCCGGTGATGAGTGCGAGGCCGGCCGACACCGCGACGCCGAGGATGCCCGCGAAGGACATCGTCAGCGACTGTCGCTGCACCAGGCGGAGGACGACGAACACCAGGCCGACGACGACCGGGATCACGACACTCGGCACGAGCTCCTTCGTGATCGCGTAGACGACGAGGAACGCGAACCCGGGCAGTACCGACTCGGCGAGGCCGCGGATCCCGCCGACCGCTCCGAGCAGCGCGCGCCCGGAGGGCGCCTCGCCAGGGGCGACGCGGGCGATGCCTGCGTTCTGCACCGCGTCGCGGAACTGTGCGGAGAACGACGGCGCAGCCGACGCTGCGTCAGGTGTTCCAGCGGACGCGGGCACGGCTTCGGACCCGGCCGTCTCGGGTCGGTGGGTGTCGTCGTGTTCCGGCACCGTGCCTCCAGGGCGGGTCAGGTCGTCAGATCGCGGTCTGCGTCGACTTCGGCATGTGCAGCGGGATGAGGTCGCGCGGCGGCATCGGCGTCGTGCCGCGCACGACGACGACGCTGCGGAAGAGCTCCTCGATCTCGCTCGCGTCGTCGGGCTGCTCGGCGGCCTTGCCGGCGATCACGCCGCGCAGGAACCAACGCGGGCCGTCGACGCCGACGAAGCGGGCCGGACGGACGCCGGCGGTGCCACCGTCCCCGTCGACCGCGACCGGCACGGACGCGCGGAGCTCGGGGCCGAACGGGCCGTCGACCTCGGTCACGACACCGCCCTGGCGCTCGATCTGCTCGGCGATCTGTGCGCGGATCTCGTGCCACAGACCCGTCGAGCGGGGTGCGGCGAACGGCTGGACCTGCAGCGTGGAGTCGTCGTAGTCGAGCCCGACCGCGACGACGCGCTGCGAGCCCTCCTCGACCTCGAGGCGCAGGTGCAGGCCCTCGCGCGGCAGGACCTTCACGCCGCCCAGGTCGACGTACGGACGGACCAGGTTCGCCTCGGTCTCGTCGTGCGGGCCGTTCTCGGCGCGGTCCTCGGGTGCGGACTTGTCCGTCGGGGCGACCCCGTCGACCTCGTCGAGGTCCGCGTCGGCGTCCGTCGCGATGTCGACCTCGGGGGTCGTGTCCGCGATCTCGACCTCGTCGGCGACGGCCTCGGCCACCTCGACCTCGGCGGCCTCGACCTCGTCACGCTTGCGTCGACCGAACTTCATGCGCGCGTTCCTTCCTGAACATCATCGGCGGCGCCGGTCACGGCACCGCTCCGGTCACCGTAGCCGGACGAGCCGAAGCCGCCCTGGCCCCGGACGCTGTCGGGGAGTTCCTCGACACGCGTGTACGTCACCCGCGGCACGGGCATGACGATCAGCTGTGCGATGCGGTCACCCGCGTGCACCTCGTACGGTTCGGACCGGTCGGTGTTGAGCAGCGAGACCTTGATCTCGCCGCGGTACCCGGAGTCGACCGTGCCCGGGCTGTTGACGATGGTGATGCCGTGCTTGGCGGCGAGCCCGCTACGCGGGACCACGAACGCGGCGTACCCCTCGGGGAGCGCGATCCGCAGCCCGGTCGCGGCCAGGTGGCGCTCGCCCGGCTGCAGCACGAAGGCCTCGGTCGAGACGAGGTCGGCACCGGCGTCACCGGGGTGGGCGTGTCCGGGGCGGTTCTCCCCGGTCCAGAGGACGTCGACTGGTTCCATCACGTGTCGAGGGTAGTGCAGAGACGTGACCCGACCGTGACCTGCCCCGAGTCGTGGTCGAATGGACCCGTGACCCTGTACCGCGAACGACTCTGGGCCCCGCCCGCCCTGTACCTGGCGACGGCGCTCGTCATCCCCGCCACCCTGCTCGTGTTCCTGCCCATCAGCGTGCTCGCCGGTGTGCTCGTGGCGATCGGCATGGAGCTCGGCGTCCTCGTGCTCCTGTGGGCTCTCGCACCCACCATCGAGGTCACGGACAGCGAGTTCCGCGCCGGCAAGGCGCATCTCCCCCGCGCACTCGTCGGCAGCGTCGAGGCGTTCGAGGGTGCCGAAGCGACCACGCAGCGCGGCCCGAAGCTGGACGCCCGAGCGTGGACGCTCTTCCGGGGCTACGTGCGCGGGGTCGTCAAGGTCGAGGTCCGTGACGACGCCGACCCGACGCCCTACTGGCTGGTCAGCGTCCGGCAGCCCACCAAGGTGGTCGAGGCGCTCCGGTCCTGACGGACCACGGCGGGCGACCGGGAGGCCCGGCCCGCGTCCGCCTCGCACCGCACGACGAAGGCCCCGCATCCTGGAGGATGCGGGGCCTTCGGTGATCGGTGCGTCTACAGCGCTGCGACAGTGCTCGCTACAGCGCTGCGCATTCCGCGCAGACCGGCCCGAGCTTCGACTCGTGGTCGAGCTGGGAGCGGTGCTTCACGAGGAAGCACTCGACGCAGGTGAACTCATCGACCTGCGGGGGCAGCACCACGACGTCGAGGTCGACGTCGCTCAGGTCCTGCCCGGCGAGTTCGAAGCTGCCGGGGTTGTCCGAATCATCGTCGACGACCCCCGACATCTTGTCGGGAACGCGCTCCTTGAGGGCCTCGATCGACTCCGAATCGGAGTTGTCATCGGTCTTCCGGGGGGCGTCGTAATCGGTGGCCATGCCCATCCATTTCTCGTATCGAGAGGTCGTCGCCGGGTGATCGGCGGCGACAGTTTGCACTACGTCCCGCCAGAGTGCAAACCGAGATCTGCGGCGGGTCGTCACGGCGCTGCAACCCGTGACCGGATCGGGACATTCCCGACACCCGTCGCCGCTGGTGCGCAGACTCCGCGGCACGCCCGTGCGCCTCCGTGGAAACCGTCCGCGACCACTGCATACTCACGGGGTACGACGCACGACCGTACGCGACGCTGGGAAGGCTGGACCATGCAAGACGTGAGAGTCATCGGAGTCGAGGCAGGCGCACTCCTCCTGGCGACCGACGGCGGTACCGAGTTCCGGTTGCCCGTCACGTCCTCGCTGCCGGGGCAGGTCCGGCAGGCCAATCCCGACGCCGGTCCGCAGAAGCGGGTCTCCCCCAAGGACGTCCAGGCACGCATCCGTGGTGGTGCCGACGCCGCCGACGTCGCGGCCGCGCTCGACGTCGACGTCGAGTACGTCCGACGCTTCGAGGGCCCGGTGCTCGCCGAGCGTGCGTTCGTCCTCGACGCCTCGCACCGCGTCCCGGTGACCCCGGTCGACGACGAGGCCCCCGACACCTTCGGCGCAGCGATCACCGCGAAGCTCGAGGCCGGCGAGGCCACCGCGATCAGCTGGGGCTCGTGGAAGCACCCGGAGAGCGGCTGGCAGGTCCGGGTCCACTACACCGCGGCCGAGGTCGAGCACGACGCCCAGTGGCGCTTCGACCCGAAGACCTCGACGCTCGTGCCGGACAACGGCGACGCGCACCGGCTCTCGCACACCGACGACGAGGGCATCGCGCCCCGCCTGCGCGCCGTGGAGTACGAGCAGCAGGACGACGACGGCACCCGCTTCGACTCCGGTGCCTTCCGCGTCGAGGAAGAGGACGAGGCCGTCACGAACCCCGACGTCTCCGACCGCGCCCCACTCCGTGCACCGCTGCCCCGCATCGGCCAGGCGGCCGTCGAGGAGCGCGCACCCGGCAACGAGACCGCCGACCTGCTCGAGGCGCTCCGCCGCCGCCGTGGGGAGCGCGAGGCCGCCTCGTTCGGCGAGCAGCGCGACGAGCCGGCCCGCGGCACCTCGATCAGCGTCGTCGACATCCCGCTGCAGGGGTTCGAGGACGAGTCCCAGGGCGATACCGTCCCGCCGTCCGCCGACGCCCGTCCGGCATCGGCGCCCGAAGCCGAGGGCCGTGCGGAGCGCAAGAAGCGCAACCGCCGGTCGATGCCGAGCTGGGACGAGATCGTCTTCGGCACGCGCCCGGAGGACCCGGCCTGAGCCGACCGTCCGCTACTGCGCGAATGCCCCGGCGAGCCGCAGCGGGACGAACGTCTCCTCGTCGGTCATCGCACCGTGCTGACCGATCATGCGCTTCGGCACCTCGCCGTCACGCAGCTCGCGGTCGTCGTTGAACGCCCACGACCCGCGTGCCACGACGATCACGTCGCCGATGCGCGGGACCACCTGCGGCGAGACCGCACCGAACCACCCGGCGGCGATCGCCTCGTCGCGGCTGGCGACGTACGCCTTCTTGCCGTAGCGCGCCCGGAACGCCCCGACCAGCCCGCGCACGTCGGTGCCCGGCGCCACCGTGAACTGGCGGCACCGCGGATCGCCGGCCACCCCGACGACGTCCTTCAGCAGGAGCGGGTCGATGGCGATGTTCGCGTGGTCGGGCACGTCGAGCACACCGTGGTCCGCGGTGACGAGGACGCCCACGTCCGGCGCACCGCGGGCGTCGAGGCGGGTGAGCTCGCCGTCGAGCAGCTCGAGCGTCGCCGTCCACCGGTCGGACTGCCACCCGGACTTGTGGCCGATCGAGTCGAGCTCCGGCACGTACAGGTACACGAGCGACCGACCGGTGGCGGTCTCGGCCAGGGCGGCGTCGATGCGCTCCGGGATCGTGTCCGCCGACACGTACCGCGCGCCGCCGAGCACGTTCGCGGTCATGCCCGACGCCCGGTACCGGTCGGGGCCGACGACGACGGGGTCGACGCCGAGCTCCGCGGCGCGGGTGAAGAGCGTCTCGGTGAGGAACCAGTCCGCGGGCACCTCGGTGTCCCACCCGCCGAGCAGGTTCATCACGGCAGCGGTGTCCGGGTTCCAGCCGCTGTACCCGACGACGCCGTGCGTGCCGGGCGACCGTCCGGTGGTCAGGGTGCTCAGTGCCGCGGCCGTCGTGGTCGGGAACCCGCTGCGCAGTCTCTTCGCGGTGCCGGACCCCTTCGCGGCCGTGAGCCAGCGGGCGTGCCCGGCGCGAGCCGACAGCGCGGCGCTCCCGAGTCCGTCGACCAGGACGACGATCGCGGAACGGGCGGGACGGAGGGCGATCCGGGCCTCCAGGCCGTGGTCACGCGACCACGCGCCGTCCGCAGCCCCGAGTGCCACGAGGCAACTCGGGAAGACGTCGGCGAGGTTGGCGGCGGCGTCGGGGGCCGTCGGTACGCTTGTTCCCATTCCAACGAGTCTTCCAGAAAGGTGCCATGGCACGCACGGACGCAGTCGGCCTGCCCGACGGTGAGCGCATCGAGGACGTCGACGTCTCCGAGGAGATGCAGGGCTCCTTCCTCGAGTACGCGTACTCCGTCATCTACTCGCGGGCGCTGCCCGATGCGCGCGACGGCCTGAAGCCCGTCCAACGGCGCATCCTGTACCAGATGGCCGAGATGGGCCTGCGGCCCGACCGCGGGCACGTCAAGAGCGCCCGCGTCACCGGCGAGGTGATGGGCAAGCTGCACCCGCACGGCGACGGCGCGATCTACGACGCCCTGGTGCGGATGGCGCAGCCGTTCACGATGCGCGTACCGCTGATCGACGGCCACGGCAACTTCGGGTCGCTCGACGACGGTCCCGCTGCGGCCCGGTACACCGAAGCCCGTCTGGCCGAACCGTCGATGGCGATGACCGAGGGCCTCGGCGAGGACGTCGTGGACTTCGTCCCGAACTACGACAACCAGATCATGCAGCCCGGCGTCCTGCCCGCGGCGTTCCCGAACCTGCTCGTCAACGGCGCGTCCGGCATCGCGGTCGGCATGGCGACGAACATGGCGCCGCACAACCTGGGCGAGGTGGTCGAGGCCGCGAAGCACCTGCTGATGAACCCGCAGGCCACCCTCGAGGAGCTCATGGAGTTCGTCCCGGGGCCGGACCTGCCCTCCGGTGGCACCATCGTCGGGCTCTCCGGCGTCCGCGACGCCTACGCCACCGGACGCGGCACGTTCCGCACCCGGTCGAAGGTGAGCGTCGAGAACCTCACCCCGCGCAAGGTCGGACTCGTCGTCACCGAACTGCCGTACCTCGTCGGCCCCGAGCGCGTCATCGAGAAGATCAAGGACGGCGTCCAGTCCAAGAAGCTCGTCGGCATCTCGGACGTCAACGACCTGACCGACCGCAACCACGGGCTCCGGCTCGTGATCGGCATCAAGAGCGGCTTCAACCCCACCGCGGTGCTCGAGCAGCTGTACAAGCACACCCCGCTCGAGGACGGCTTCGGCATCAACAACGTCGCGCTGGTCGGCGGGTCCCCGCGCACGCTCGGACTGCGTGAGCTGCTCGACGTC
Source organism: Curtobacterium sp. RIT-PI-V (assembly GCF_025642935.1). Lineage (NCBI taxonomy): Bacteria > Bacillati > Actinomycetota > Actinomycetes > Micrococcales > Microbacteriaceae > Curtobacterium > Curtobacterium sp. RIT-PI-V. The sequence goes on along the minus strand of NZ_JANZKM010000022.1, from coordinate 14,398 downwards.
TACGTGCAGCACCGGCTGTCGGTCGTGACCCGGCGGTCGGAGTACCGGCTCGCGCGTCGTCGCGAGCGGCTGCACCTGGTCGAGGGACTGCTCATCGCGATCCTCGACATCGACGAGGTCATCCAGGTCATCCGCACCTCGGACGACTCCGAGGCGGCACGGAGCCGGCTCCGTGACGTCTTCGACCTGTCCGAGGTCCAGGCCGAGTACATCCTCGAACTGCGGCTCCGACGCCTGACGAAGTTCTCGCGCATGGAGCTCGAGGCCGAGCGCGACCAGCTGCTCGCCGACATCGCCGCGCTCGAGGAACTCCTGGCGTCCGACGAACGGCTCCGTGCCCAGGTCGCGCTCGAGCTCACCGAGGTCTCCGACAAGTTCGCCACCCCCCGCCGCACGCTGCTCACGGAGGCCGACGCCCCCGTCAAGGGCGGTCGCAAGGCCGCGGTCGACCCGGAGTCGCTCCAGGTCGCCGACTCGCCGTGCCGCGTGCTGCTCTCGACCACCGGACGGCTCATCCGCGTCGACATCCCGACGTCGGAGCTCAGCATCGTCCGCGTGCCGAAGCGCTCCAAGCACGACGCCGTCCGCTCCGCCGTGGTGAGCACCGTCCGGGGCCAGGTCGGCGCGCTGACCTCGACCGGGCGGGTGCTGCGGCTCTCCCCCGTCGACGTCCCGGCGGTGCCGCCGGCCGCGGTCCGGCTCGACGCCGGCGTGCGGGTCACCGACTTCCTCACCCTGACGAAGGGCGAGACCGTCGTGGCGCTCGTCGACCTGTCCGGCGCCTCCGAGGACTCGCTGGCGATCGGCACCGCACAGGGCGTCGTGAAGCGCGTCGTGCCCGGAGCCTGGCCCGACAAGCCCGAGTTCATCGCGATCGGCCTGAAGCCCGGCGACGCGGTGGTCGGCGCCGCTCAGGCGCCCGAGTCCGACGACCTGGTGTTCATCAGCTCGAACGCTCAGCTCCTGCGCTTCCCCGCGTCAGGCGTCCGTGCCCAGGGGTTGCCGGCCGGCGGTGTCGCGGGCATGGCGCTGGCATCCGGGTCCTCGGTGATCTGGTTCGGGTCCGTCGCCCGGTCCGACGACGCCGTGGTCGCCACGGTGTCCACGACCTCGACGGCACTGCCCGGCACGGACTCTGGTCGCGCCAAGGTCTCCGCGCTGTCCGAGTTCCCCGCCAAGGGCCGGGCGACCCAGGGTGTCCGGGCGCACGCGTTCCTGAAGGGCGAGGACGGGCTCACCGTGGGCTGGGCGGGCATCGCTCCCCCGCACGCGGTCGGCACGGACGGCGCCGCGCGCACCCTGCCCGACTGGCTGTCGAAGCGTGACGGGTCCGGTGCACCGCTCGAGGCCGTCATCGGCTCGATCGGTGGCAGTGCCGCGGCGCTCGACGGGACCGCTGGCGACGCGTAGCGCGCGGCGAGGTTCCGCTCCGGCGTCTGTTCTCGCGAAAGCGACAGTGTCCCGCGAACAGTTCGCGGGACACTGTCGCGTCGGCGGCACGGACCGCTCACGGTGACGGCACGGTGTCGTTCTGGCGGCACCGAGACTCGGCCTGAACGACATCGTTCGCGGTCCGGCACCCGAGCCCGGTCGCCCATCGCGAGACTCGCTGGCCGGGAGGCGCGGGGCAACCCCGCCCGGACCGCTCGAGCCGCCGACGCGGAAGCGACAGAAGTCCGCCAACAGTTCGCGGCACATCGTCGCGTTGGCGGCACGGACCGCGCACGGTGGCGCGCCGCGGCACCGAGACTCGGCCTGAGCGACCGAACTCGGAGCGCGCAGCCCGAGACGAGTCGCTCACCACGAGACTCGGGCCAGCGCCGCCGAGACCCGGGCGGGACCGGCGCGCTACGCGTCGATGCGGTCGCGGTCCAGACCCTCGCCTGCCAGGATGAACTCCTTGCGCGGGGCCACGTCGTTCCCCATGAGCAGTTCGAACACCTTCGCCGCGCTCTCGGCGTGCGTGATGTTCACCCGCCGCAGGGTCCGGTGCGCGCGGTCCATCGTGGTCTCGGCGAGCTGGTCGGCGTCCATCTCACCCAGACCCTTGTACCGCTGGATCGGCTCCTGGTACTTCTTGCCGGTCTTCTCGAGCTTCTTCAGCACGGTCTGCAGTTCCTGCTCGGAGTACGTGTAGAGCGTGTCGTTCGGCTTGCCGCGGTTCACGACGACGACCCGGTGCAGCGGCGGCACGGCGGCGAACACCCGGCCCTGCTCGATCATCGGTCGCATGTAGCGGAAGAACAGGGTGAGCAGCAGCGTGCGGATGTGGGCACCGTCGACGTCGGCGTCCGACATGATGATGACCTTGCCGTAGCGCGCCTGGTCGATCTCGAACGTCCGGCCGGAACCGGCGCCGATGACCTGGATGATCGACGCACACTCGACGTTCGACAGCATGTCCGACACGGACGCCTTCTGCACGTTGAGGATCTTGCCGCGGATCGGCAGCAGCGCTTGATACTCGCTGTTGCGTGCGAGCTTCGCGGTCCCCAGGGCCGAGTCTCCCTCGACGATGAAGAGCTCGGTGCCCTCGGTCTCCTGCGACCGGCAGTCCGCGAGCTTCGTCGGCAACGAGGAGTTCTCGAGCGCGTTCTTCCGGCGCTGCGTCTCCTTGTGGGCGCGGGCCGAGATGCGGGTCTTCATCTCCGCGACGACCTTCTCGAGCAGCGTCGCGGCCTGGGCCTTCTCGGTGCGCTGCGTCGACGTCAGGATCTCGGTGATGCGCTTCGACACGACCTGGTCGACGATCTTGCGGACCGCCGGCGTGCCGAGGATCTCCTTCGTCTGCCCCTCGAACTGCGGCTCGGGCAGTCGGACGGTCAGCACGGCGGTCATGCCGGCGAGCACGTCGTCCTTGTCGAGCTTGTCCTGCCCGACCTTGAGCTTGCGGGCGTTCGCCTCGACCTGCGCGCGGACGGCTTTGACCAACCCGGACTCGAAGCCGGCCTGGTGCGTGCCGCCCTTCGGCGTCGCGATGATGTTGACGAAGCTGCGGAACACCGTCTCGTACCCGTCGCCCCACCGCAGCGCGAGGTCCACCTCGCAGGCGCGCTCGACCGAGGTCGAGACCATGTGGCCCTTGTCGTCGAGCATCGGGACGGTCTCGGTGAAGGTCCCGGTGCCCTGCACGCGCCAGACATCGGTGACGGCCGTGTCGGCCGCGAGGTGCTCGACGAACTCGCCGATGCCGCCCTCGTAGCGGAAGCGTTCGACGACCGGGCCGGCCTCGACGGCGGTGCCCGTCGCCTCGGCACGCGCGACGGCGGCCTCGATCGAGGTCACGCGCTCGTCGGTGATCGTGATGCCGAGCCCGGGCACCAGGAACGCCGTCTGCCGTGCGCGGGTGACCAGGTCGTCGGTGCTGAACCGCGCATCGGCGGTGAAGATCTGCCGGTCCGCCCAGTACCGGATCCGGGAACCCGTGACGCCCTTCTTCACCTTGCCGACGACCCGCAGCTCGCTGCCCGAGGTGAAGGGGCTGAACGGGGCGTCCGGACCGATGCCCTTCGTGTCGTCGAACGTGCCGGGCTCGCCGCGGTGGAAGGACATGGCGTAGGTCTTGCCGCCACGGTCGACCTCGACGTCGAGGCGCTCGGACAGGGCGTTGACCACCGAAGCGCCGACGCCGTGCAGACCACCGGAGGCAGCGTAGGACCCGGAGCCGAACTTGCCACCGGCGTGCAGCTTGGTGAACACGACCTCGACCCCGGTCAGCCCGGTCTTCGGTTCGACGTCCACCGGGATGCCGCGGGCGGTGTCGCGAACCTCGACCGACCCGTCGGCGTGCAGCACGACACCGATCTCGTCGCCGTGCCCGGCCAGGGCTTCGTCGACGGAGTTGTCGATGATCTCCCACAGGCAGTGCATGAGCCCACGGGAGTCGGTCGAGCCGATGTACATCCCTGGACGCTTCCGGACCGCCTCGAGCCCTTCGAGGACGGAGAGATGGCGTGCGGAGTAGTCGGAGCTCACCGTTCGATGCTACCGAGCGCTACCGACACCCTCGGCGTGGACACTCGCACTGGGGACAACCGATCCGCGCTCAGCGAAACAGCGCTGCACAATGCATCGTTCTCAGGCATCACGTGTTGAAATGGTGCAACCACCCGGCACCACCTGCGATCCGTGAGGAGCACAGCAATGACCCAGACCGTGCAGGACCCCTCCATCGACGAAGTCAGCAACCACCAGCTGACCGCCGCCGACCGTTGCGACAGCTGCGGAGCGCAGGCTTACATCCGAGCCACCATGTCGAGCGGCGAGCTCTTCTTCTGCGCGCACCACGGCGCCGAGTTCAAGGACAAGCTCGCGGCGACCGCCATCGAGTGGCACGACGAGAGCAGCCGACTCCACGAGTCGAAGTAGCGCGCGAAGGCGCGAGCACAGCAAGACGGGAGGCCCTGTGCCAGCTGGCACCGGGCCTCCCGTCTGTCTGTTGCCCGTCTCAGAACGCGCGGTTCAGCGCCCAGGCGGCGCCGCGGTAGCTGTTCGGCCCCCAGACACCGTCGATGGGGCCGCTGTAGCCGCCATGGGCGGCCGCCCATCGCTGCAATGCTGCGATGGTCTGGGGGTGTTCGGATCCGTAGAAGTCGCCCGACTGGTAGTACCCGCCGACCGCGAGGCGCTTCGCGACGAAAAACCAGGCGGGGGAAGTCATGCGACCGTCGATATCACCTGAGTACCCGGCCATGCTGCCGAGGCACTGGAGCCGCTTGTAGAAGATCGTCCCCGGAACCCCGTCGAACTCGGTCGTGGTCGTCGGCACCGAACTGCAGGCCGAACTGATGCGGGGCGTCGCGGCCTCAGCAGGAGCCGTCTGGACGACGGCCCCGGCAGTGGTCAGTGTCACGACGAGTGCGCCGACCAGGGCGAGGACGGATTTGTTGGTGAGCATGAAGCCTCCTTTGTCGGCTTCCAACATGTCACATCCTGCACACCAACGGACCGACCTGGCAATTGTTGCCACCCATCGGAGACGACGAAGGCCGGGTCCCATCGGGACCCGGCCTTCGTGAGCGTCACGCGATGCGCTTGAACGCCTTGTCGACGTAGCGGTCGACCGTCGCGCGCGCTTCGCGCGCGTAGCGGTCGATGGTCGCTGTCTGCTCGGGATCCGGCGCGTACTCACGGCCCAGCCGAGCGGCTGCCGCGGCGAGCACACCGTCGGTCAGCTGCGGGTTGAGCGGCAGGATCGGACCCTGCGTGTGCGTGCCGAACGACGTACCGACGATCGCACCCTCGACCGGGGCTCCAGCCTGGTTACCGCCGCCGGACACCACGTCGGCGAACGGGGTGGCCCCGGCCGCGAGCTCGATCGTGGTGGCGTGGTCCTCGAAGCCGGCGAGCCGCTTGGGTGCCCCGGGGAGCAGCGGGTACCGGGTCTCGAGGACGAAGTAGTTGACCCGCCGTTCGGCACCGCGAACGGCTCGGGCGTCGAACACGCCGAACCCGGCGAGCGGAGCACCCTCGGTGGGGACGACCTCGTTCGTCGCCAGGTCGAACCCACCACCGACCGCGACGACCGGCACGCCGTCGCTCGCGAAGGAACGGAGCGGAGCGGCGATGCGGGCGACGTCGGCACCGAGCGAGCGCATCGCGCTGAGCGGTCCGTTGCCGATGACGACGACGTCGGCCGCGGCGGGCAGGTCGTCGCCGGGCGCGTACTCGAGCACCTCGGTGTCGAGGCCGGCTGCGGCGGCACGGCGGACGAGGGCAGCGACGTTGCCGCGGTCCCCCGAGACGCCCATCTGCCGGGGGTAGACGTGCAGGATGGTCAGCCGGTCGGCTGTCATGCGGTCTTCTCCATGTCCGGGTGGCCGAGGGCCTTGCGGGCGATCATCATGATCTCGTAGTTGACGATGAAGTTCTTCGTGCCGCTGGTCGTCGACCCGAGCTGCTCCATGTGCTTGATCGCGGCCTCGACGTCGGGTTCGACCCGACCGATGCGGACACCGGCGTGCTCGAGGGCGATCGCGATCTGCCATGCCTTGTCACCGGACACGACGTCGACGTGGTCGAGCTTCGAGAAGTCGATGTCGTAGATCCACGAGATGTCCGGCGTGCCCTCGTCGATCGCCATGAGGACCTGCTCGGGGCGGTCCGGCAGTGCGTCGAGGTTGAGCTGGAGGCTCGCGGCGTTCTTGAACATCGTGAACTCGGCGGACTCGCCGGCGATCGGGAGTCGCTCGCCGCGGCCGTACGCCGGCTTCATCGTGCCGAAGGCCTTCGTGACGGCGTCGGCGCGGAACTGCGTGCCGAGTGCCGCGCTGGCCGTGGCGGTGGCAGCAGCAGCGTCGACCGCGTAGTGCAGGCCGCGTGCGGGCAGGCGCACCGCGATGTCGGCACCGTCGAAGCGGATCGTCGCACCGTCACCGGTGTTCACGACGACCTCGGATTCAGCCGCGTTCGGCTGGGCGTCCTGCCGATCGAAGTCGTCGGCGTTCTGCAGGCCGTTCGGTGCCGCGGCGACGACCTCGGCGCTCGCACCGAAGCGCAACACCCGCTGGCCGGTCCGCGCCACGTAGGCGTCGAGGAACTGGTCGTCGCGGTTCGTGATGACGTTCGCCGTGGACAGTGCCGCGGTGTCGAGCATCATGTCGGCGACGCGCTCGGTCTCGAAGAACCGGTACAGCTGGTCGACCTGCACGTTGAGCATCGTCACCGTGGACGGCGACAGGATGCCGGCGAGCTCGACCGCGAAGGCCTCGTCGACCTCGAGGATGCCGATGTCCGCCTTCAGGCGACCGGTCAGGGAGACCTCGGACAGCAGCGCCGACGCGATGCCCTGCGGCAGGTTGGCGCCCGAGGGGTTCGTGAAGACGCGGAGCCCGTGCGCCCGGACGATGTCCGAGATCATGTGCGTCGTCGTCGACTTGCCGTTCGACCCGAGCACGAAGACGACGCCGTTCGGGAACTGCTTCGTCACGTGCTGCAGGAAGTCCGGCACGAGCTTGAGCACGATGTAGCCGGGGTACGCGGACCCCCCGCCCCGCGCTCGCGCGAGGGCACGGAGGATCCGCCCGATCAGGATCGGGATGAAGAACCGCATCGGCCTACTCGAGGTAGTCGCGCAGCGACTGCGACCGCGACGGGTGGCGGAGCTTCGCCATCGTCTTGGACTCGATCTGACGGATGCGCTCACGCGTCACGCCGAACGTGTCACCGATCTGGTCGAGGGTCTTCGGCTGGCCGTCACCGAGGCCGAAGCGCATGCGGATGACGCCCGCCTCGCGCTCGGACAGGGAGTCGAGCAGGCTCTCGAGCTGCTTCTGCAGCATCGTGAAGCCCACGGCGTCGGCCGGCACGACCGCCTCGGTGTCCTCGATGAGGTCGCCGAACTCGGAGTCGCCGTCCTCGCCCAGGGGCGTGTGCAGGGAGATCGGCTCGCGACCGTACTTCTGCACCTCGACGACCTTCTCCGGCGTCATGTCGAGCTCGCGTGCGAGCTCTTCCGGAGTGGGTTCGCGACCGAGGTCCTGCAGCATCTGACGCTGGACGCGGGCGAGCTTGTTGATGACCTCGACCATGTGCACCGGGATGCGGATGGTGCGGGCCTGGTCGGCCATGGCGCGGGTGATCGCCTGGCGGATCCACCACGTCGCGTAGGTGGAGAACTTGAAGCCCTTGGTGTAGTCGAACTTCTCGACCGCACGGATGAGGCCCAGGTTGCCCTCCTGGATGAGGTCCAGGAACTGCATGCCACGGCCGGTGTAGCGCTTGGCGAGCGACACCACGAGGCGGAGGTTCGCGCCGAGCAGGTGCGACTTGGCGCGCTGACCGTCGCGGGCGACCCAGCGCAACTCACGCTCGGCCGGCTTGGTCAGCCCGGTCGAGTGCTGCAGCTTGTCCTCGGCGAACAGGCCGGCCTCGATGCGCATCGCGAGCTCGACCTCCTGCTCGGCGTTGAGCAGGGCGACCTTGCCGATCTGCTTGAGGTAGTCCTTCACCGGGTCGGCGGTCGCACCCGTGATGGTCGTGGAGTAGACCGGGGCTTCGTCGTCGTCGGTCTGCGAGATGACGAGCGCGCCGGCGGCGACCGCAGCGGCGGCGTCGGGCTTGATCGCCTTGTCGTCGGTGTCCTCGACGTCCTCGGTCGGCTCGTCGGCGGCTTCGTTCGCCTCGTCGACGGGGTCGACCTTCTTCGCCTTCGGGGCGGCCTTCTTGGCCGGGGCCTTCTTGGCGGGGGCCTTGGTGGCGCGCTTCTTCGGCGCGGCGGTTCCCTCGGTGTCCGTGGCGTCCTCTGCCACAGCACCCTCGGGCTGAGTGTCCTTCGTGGGATCGATCGTCGTGCTCCGGGCAGCCATGCGATCACCTCTCTCGTCGTGCCACGTTCGTGGGGTCGTGGCCTCCCTCGCCGCCCAGGGCCCGAGCCGCAGTCCCCCGCGTCGTCGAGTCCTACCGTTCCGGGCAGCACTAAGACCCATGTCAAGTCCCCCGTGTTGATCGGCGCTCCGAAGTGCACCGACAGGATGGGGGTCCTGAGTGGGTCCGTGATCATTATTGCACGTGCCGCTTCCGCAGGCGCGCAACGAGTGCAACCCAGAACGGTCCGACGCGTATTCCCTCCTCAGCGTGGAGCACCCGCCGAGTCCGGCGCCGAGCGTGCAGGAGCATCGCGACGCCGAACCCGACCACCAGGTACTGCACCGTGAGGGCCACCCGGAAGTTGTCCCAGGCGAAGACGGTCTCGCCGGTGACGCGGGACACCACGTCGAGCAGCAGCCCGATCAGGTACATCATCACGAACGCCGCCAGGAAGCCGCCGACGTTGACGACGCCGTTCGCGGACCCCAGGGAACCGACGGGGTTGAACGTCCGGGCGAAGTCGAACCCGATCAGCGAACCGGGGCCGCCGATGCCCATCGCCACGACGAGCAGCACGAGCAGCCAGGTCGGCGGGTGGCCGGGCCAGAGCAGGATCGCGGTCCACACCACGGCGAGCAGCACGACCACGCCGAGCACGAGGTTCGAGCGGCGCATCGGGAACCGCGCGCACAACAGCCCGAGCACCGGCCCGGCCACGAAGCCCACGGCGACGATGATCGTCAGGAAGCCGGCGGCCTCGGCGGGGCTGTACCCGAGCCCGCGGAGCATGGGGACACCCCACAGCAGCGAGAACACCGTGCCGGACGACTGCGTCACGTAGTGGGACCAGAACCCGAGCTGCGTGCCCGGTCGACGCAACGCGTGCCCGAACGTCCGGAACGCGGCGCCCCACGAGTGCGGCAGCGGGATCGTTCCGGTCCGCACGACCACCGGGCCGTTGCGGACGAAGACGAACGCCAGGACGAGCCCGACGGCACTCGCGGCGGCGGCGACCCCGAACGCGGGCGTCCACCCCGCGGCGTGCAGGAGCACCGCGAACGGGAACGCCGACAGGATCTGGCCGATCTGCCCGAGGTTGCCCGTCCACTGCGAGATCTGCGGCAGGATCCGGCCGCTGAACCACATCGGCACCAGGCGGATCACCGAGATGAACGTCATCGCGTCGCCGGCACCCACGAGCACCCGGCCCGCGATCGCCGGGCCGATCGTCGGCGAGAAGGCCACGACGGCCTGGCCGACCACGAGCAGCGCGGCGCCGAGCAGGACGAGCCTGCGCGGCCCCACCCGGTCGAGCGCGACGCCCACCGGGATCTGGAGTCCGGCGTACACGGCGATCTGCACGACCGCGAGCGTGGACAGCACCGCCGCCGAGACGGCGAACCGGTCCTGCGCGTCCACTCCGGACACCCCCAGCGAGGACCGCTGCACGACCGCGAGGACGTAGGCGAGCACCGCGATGCCCCAGATCAGGTAGGCGCGACGGGAGTTCACCCGGACAGGCTACCGATCCGGCGGAGCCGGATACGCGACGTGTGTCGCCGACCCGGGTGACGTCCTGGTCGCGACCGGACGACCGACGGGAGGCGCGGGGCGGGCCCGCTCCGGGCCTCCCGTCGGCCGTTCCGGACCGTTCAGGGCCCGACCCGGCTACTCGCCGCCGTCACCCTGGGTGCGCCGGTCGGCCAGGAAGCGCTCGAGCTCGGCCGCGATCGCGTCCGCGGTCGGCACCTCGCCGTCGACGTCCGTGAGCGGCGACGCGACCGGGTTGCCCTCCATGTACGTGTCGTGCCGTTCCTCGAGCACACCGACGAGCCGCTGCAGCTCGGCGTTGCCGGCGACCTGCTCCTCGACCCGGGTGAGGAACTCGCGACCCGCTTCGCGCAGGGCGTCCGTCGGGAAGATGAGGCCGGTGGCCGCAGCGATGCCGGACAGGGCAGCGACGGCCGCGTCCGGGAACTCGGTGTCCGACAGGTAGTGCGGGACGAGCAGGACGAGCCCGGTGACCTGCGCGCCGGTGGATGTGAGCCGGTGCTCGACGAGGTGCAGGACGTTCGCCGGCGCCTGGGTCTCGGGCTTCCAGACGCTCATCTGCTCCACGAGGTCGGCGCGGGTGCCGGAGACGGTCAGGCTGATCGGGCGGGTGTGCGGGACCGGCATCGGGATCGACTGCACCCAGGTGGTGTCCGCGACCTGGAGCCGGGCGGCGAGGCCGGTGACGGCGTCCACGAACCGGTTCCACTGGAAGTCCGGCTCGTACCCGGACAGGAACAGGAACGGCTGGCCGATCTCGTCGCGCACCAGGTGCAACGCCAGCCGGGGCGGCTCGACGGCGGCGATGTGGTCGTGCTCGAAGGTGATGACGGGCCGGCGAGCACGCCAGTCGAGCAGCACGTCGGGGTCGAACTCGGCGACGAGCTGGGTGTCGAGGTCGTCGAGCACCGACGTCGTGACCTGGGCAACGGCCGAACCGGCGTCCGCGAAGCCGGTGAGCCCGGCGACCAGGTGCAGCCCGGCCGGGACGGTCGGGGCGGCCTCGTCGAACGTGTAGAGCTCCTCGGGGTGGTTCACCGTCCCCATGCTAGGCGGGGCCACCGACGCCCCCGCGCGGGACGGCCACGCCGACAGCGAACAGTGCGTGGATAGGGTTGGAGCATGGTCCGACCGACGCTCTCCACCGACTCCTCCGCCCCCTCCTCGATCTCCGCCGACGTCCTCGTGGTCGGCGTCCGACCCGGTGCCGACGGTGCCCCCGCGACGATCGCCCAGCCGGCCACGACACCGTTCTCCGCGCTCGACGACCTCGACCTCGCGGCGATCGGCGCGACGGGCGCCAAGGACCAGCTCGTTCGCATCCCGGCCGTCGGCGTCGACGCCGCGAGCATCGCGCTCATCGGGCTCGGCTCCGGCACCGACGCCGCCGCCTACCGCTCGGCTGCCGGCAGCGCCGTCCGCCAGCTGCCGCACGCCGCGTCGATCGCCCTCGCGCTGCCGACCGACACCGACGCGCTCGTCGAGGCCGCACTCGAAGGTGCTGCACTCGGCGCCTACGCCTTCACGCGGCACAAGGGGGCCGGCACGACCGGGCCGACGCGTGGCGACCAGCGCGTGACGGTCCTCGCGCCGTCCGCCGCGACGGACGCCGCTGTCCGGCCTGCGATCGTGGCCGACGCCGCCTCGCTCGTCCGCGACCTCGTGAACACCGCGGCCGGCGACCTGGGACCACAGGACGTCGCCGACGTGGCGACCGGGCTTGCCTCGGACCTCCCGCTCACCGTCGAGGTCCTCGACGAGCAGGCACTCGAGGAGCAGGGCTTCGGCGGCATCCTCGGGGTCGGCCGTGGTTCGGCACGCCCCCCGCGCCTGGTCGTCGTCCGCTACGCACCGGAGTCCGCCACGAAGCACCTCGCCCTCGTCGGCAAGGGCATCACGTTCGACTCGGGCGGGCTCTCGCTCAAGCCGGCGGCGTCGATGCTCGGCATGAAGACCGACATGACCGGCGCCGCCACGGTGCTCGCCGCGACCGTCGCCGCCGCACGCCTGGGCCTCGACGTGCGCGTCACCGCCTGGCTGGCGCTCGCTGAGAACATGCCGTCGGGCACGGCGACCCGCCCGGGTGACGTCCTCACGCTCAAGAACGGCAAGACCGTCGAGGTCACGAACACCGACGCCGAGGGCCGGCTGGTGCTCGGCGACGGCATGGCCGCCGCCTCGCTCGAGCAGCCCGACGCGATCGTCGACGTCGCCACCCTGACCGGCGCGCAGGTCGTCGCGCTCGGCGACCGCACCACCGGCCTGATGGGCAGCGACGACCTCGTCGCGAAGGTCCGCACCGTGGCCGAGGGCGTGTCGGAGCCGATCTGGCCGATGCCCCTGCCCGAGGAACTCGACGCCCGGCTCGCCAGCGACGTCGCCGACATGGTCAACGCCACGGTCGGCAACCCGGCCGGCGGCATGCTGCTCGCGGGCAAGTTCCTGGAGCGCTTCGTCGGCGAGGGCATCCCGTGGGCGCACCTCGACATCGCCGGTCCGTCCGAGCACAAGGGCGGCGGCTACGGGTGGCTCGGCAAGGGCGCGACGGGTGTGATGGTCCGCACGCTCATCGCGCTCGCAGAAGACCTCCAGTCCGAGTAGTAGGTTTGGTACCGGTGGGACGGGGCATCGACGCGCCTCCCACCGGTACTGCACGGGACGGGACCGGAACCACGCGGTCCGACCGTCGGACGCCGCCCTCCGCGGTGTCCACGTAGGGCCCGATCGGCCCGACACGCACGAGGGAGTTGCACCAGGTGACGGAACAGACTTACGACGTCGTGGTCCTCGGTGGCGGGAGCGGTGGCTACGCCGCTGCGCTCCGGGCCGCCGAACTCGGCATGAGCGTCGCGCTCATCGAGGGCGACAAGCTCGGAGGGACGTGCCTGCACCGTGGCTGCATCCCCACCAAGGCGCTGCTGCACGCGGCCGAGGTCGCCGACGCGACGCGCGACGCCGAGAAGTACGGTGTGATCGCGGAGTTCGCCGGTGTCGAGGTCCCGAAGGTCATCGAGTACCAGCAGGGCGTCATCACCTCGAAGTACAAGGGCCTGCAGGGCCTCATCAAGGCCCGCGGCATCACCGTCGTCGAGGGCTGGGGTCGACTCACCTCGCAGAACACCGTGCAGGTCGGCGACCAGAACATCGTCGGCAAGAACGTCGTGCTCGCGACCGGCTCCTACTCGAAGTCCCTCCCCGGGCTCGAGATCGGCGGCCGCGTCATCACCTCCGAGACCGCACTGCGCATGGACTACGTGCCGAACAAGGTCGTCATCCTGGGCGGCGGCGTCATCGGCGTCGAGTTCGCCAGCGTCTGGAAGTCCTTCGGTGCCGAGGTCACGATCGTCGAGGCGCTCCCCCACCTCGTCCCGGCCGAGGACGAGTCCATGTCGAAGCAGCTCGAGCGCGCCTTCCGCAAGCGCGGCATCGAGTTCTCGCTCGGTGTCCGGTTCCAGGGCGTCGAGCAGCACGAGAACGGCGTCGTCGTGACGCTCGAGGACGGCAAGACCTTCGACGGCGACGTCCTGCTGGTCGCCGTCGGTCGTGGCCCGGTGACGCAGAACGTCGGCTTCGACGAGGTCGGCGTCGCCATGGACCGCGGCTTCGTCACCACGAACGAGCGCCTCGCCACCAACCTGCCGAACGTCTACGCGGTCGGCGACATCGTCCCCGGGCTGCAGCTCGCACACCGCGGCTTCCAGCAGGGCATCTTCGTCGCCGAGGAGATCGCCGGCCTGAACCCGGTGATCATCGAGGACAAGAACATCCCCAAGATCACGTACTCCGACCCCGAGGTCGCGTCCGTCGGCCTGTCGCAGGCCAAGGCCGAGGCCGAGTACGGCGCCGACAAGGTGGACTCGTACGAGTACAACCTGGCCGGCAACGGCAAGAGCCACATCATCGGCACGTCCGGTTCGGTCAAGGTCGTCCGCGTCGTCGACGGCCCCGTGGTCGGCGTGAGCATGATCGGCGCCCGCGTCGGTGAGCTCATCGGTGAAGCGCAGCTCGCCGTGAACTGGGAGGCGTACCCGGAGGACATCGCTCCGCTCGTGCACGCGCACCCGACGCAGAACGAGGCCCTGGGCGAGGCGTTCCTGCACCTCGCGGGCAAGCCGCTGCACGCGCTGTGACCCGCACGAGTCCGCGCCCTGTGACAATGACATCAACAACAACTGCAACCCCCCGCGAAGAGGAGTCCACCCGATGAGCGAATCCGTCAGCCTCCCGGCGCTCGGCGAGAGCGTCACCGAGGGCACGGTGACCCGATGGCTGAAGAACGTCGGTGACCGGGTCGAGGTCGACGAGCCGCTGCTCGAGGTCTCGACCGACAAGGTCGACACCGAGATCCCGTCGCCCGTCGCCGGCGTCATCGAGGAGATCCTCGTGCAGGAGGACGAGACCGTGGAGGTCGGCACCGCGCTGGTGAAGATCGGCGACGGCTCGTCCGAATCCGGTTCCTCCGACGCCGACTCCGGTTCGTCCGACGAGTCCTCGAACGAAGCCGCTGCCGAGGCAGAGGCCCCCGAGGCCGAGCCGAGCA
>NZ_JANZKM010000021.1:0-66305 GCF_025642935.1 Curtobacterium sp. RIT-PI-V | reverse complement strand
CGGGTGAGCGAAGTCGAGATCGGTGCAGGCAAGCGCGGACGTCGGGCGTACGCGTTCGACGACATCGCGGTGGTCCCCTCCAGGCGGACGCGCGACCCGCGCGACGTCAGTGTGCAGTGGTCGATCGACGCGTTCACCTTCGCGTCGCCGATCCTCTCCGCGCCGATGGACTCCGTGTCCTCGCCGGCCACGGTCATCCAGATGGGCAAGCTCGGGATCCTGGGCGTCCTCGACCTCGAGGGGCTGTGGACCCGCTACGAGGACCCGACGCCCTACTACGACGAGATCAAGTCGCTCACCGACGGCAACGTCACGAAGCGCATGCAGGAGATCTACTCCGAGCCGATCAAGCCGGAGCTGATCACCGCCCGCCTGGCCGAGATCCGCGCCGCCGGGGTGCCGGTCGCCGGCTCGCTCAGCCCGCAGCGCACGCAGGAGTTCTCGAAGACGGTCGTCGACGCCGGTGTCGACCTGTTCGTCATCCGCGGCACGACGGTCTCGGCCGAGCACGTGTCGCAGAACGAAGAGCCCCTCAACCTCAAGAAGTTCATCTACGAGCTCGACGTCCCGGTGATCGTGGGCGGTGCCTCGACCTACACATCGGCGCTGCACCTCATGCGCACGGGTGCCGCCGGTGTCCTCGTCGGCTTCGGTGGCGGTGCTGCGTCCACCACGCGTGCCGCGCTGGGCATCCACGCGCCGATGGCCACCGCGGTCGCCGACGTCGCGGGTGCGCGTCGTGACTACCTCGACGAGTCGGGCGGCCGCTACGTGCACGTCATCGCCGACGGCGGTCTTGACACCGCCGGCGACGTCGTCAAGGCGATCGCGGTCGGTGCGGACGCCGTCATGCTCGGCACCGCGCTCGCCCGTGCCACCGAGGCCCCGGGCGGCGGCTTCCACTGGGGTGCCGAGGCGCACCACCCGGAGCTGCCCCGTGGCCGCCGGGTCGAGGTCGGTACGATCGCCCCGCTCGAGAACGTGCTGAACGGCCCGACCCCGACGTTCGACGGCCGCGCCAACCTCGTCGGTGCGCTGCGCCGCTCGATGGCGACGACCGGGTACTCCGACGTCAAGGAGTTCCAGCGAGTAGAAGTGGTCGTGGCGCCGTACCACCAGTGATCCTGGTGGCACCCGTGCACCGACGCGGGTGACGCTTCGGCGCCGACCGTGACCCGGAGGCGACGATGGCGAAGTCCAGCACCACGAAGCAGACCAGTTCGGCCGGACGTCCTGGCGACGTCGTGCCGGGGGCGGGGTTCGACCCCGCGGCCAAGCTCGGCCCCGACGAACGCGCGGCAGCGATCGAGACCCTCAAGACGAAGGAGCTCGACGTCCTGGTCGTGGGCGGCGGCATCGTCGGTGCGGGCAGTGCGCTCGACGCCGTCACCCGCGGCCTGACCGTCGGCATCGTCGAGGCCCGTGACTGGGGTTCCGGCACGTCGAGCCGTTCGTCGAAGCTCGTGCACGGCGGCATCCGCTACCTGGAGCAGTTGAACTTCGGGCTCGTGCGCGAGGCCCTCATCGAACGTGGCCTGCTGCTGCAGCGGATCGCCCCGCACCTGGTGAAGCCGGTGCGCTTCCTGTACCCGCTCAACCACCGCGTGTGGGAGCGGTTCTACATCGGCATCGGCATGGCGATGTACGACGCCTTCAGTTGGTCCGGCGGTCGTCCGCCCGGGGTCCCGCACCACCGGCACCTCAGCCGCACGCAGGTGCTCCGCTCGATGCCGTCGCTCAAGAAGGACGCCTTCGTCGGCGGCATGACCTACTACGACGCCCAGGTCGACGACGCCCGCTACGTGGCGTCGCTCGTCCGCACGGCGGCGTCCTACGGCGCGCACGCCGCGAGCCGGATCCGGATCGAGGGCTTCATCAAGGTGGGGGAGCGCGTGGTCGGCGCGCAGGCCCACGACATCCAGACCGGTGAGCGGTTCGAGATCCGCGCGAAGCAGGTCGTGAACGCCACGGGCGTCTGGACGGACGACACCCAGGCGATGATCGGCACCCGCGGGCAGTTCAAGGTGCGGGCGTCGAAGGGCGTGCACCTGGTCATCCCGCGCGACCGGTTCCAGTCGAACATGGGCATGATCCTGCGCACCGAGAAGAGCGTGCTGTTCGTGATCCCGTGGGGCCGGCACTGGCTGGTCGGCACGACCGACACCGACTGGTACCTCGACAAGGCGCACCCGGCGGCGACCGCGGCCGACATCGACTACATCCTCGAGCACGTCAACAAGGTGCTGCGCGTCCCGCTCACCCGTGAGGACGTCGAGGGCGTCTACGCCGGCCTCCGTCCCCTGCTGGCGGGGGAGTCCGACCAGACCTCGAAGCTCAGCCGCGAGCACGTCGTGGCGCACACGGTGCCCGGACTCGTCGTGGTCGCCGGCGGCAAGTGGACGACCTACCGGGTGATGGGCAAGGACGCCATCGACGAGGCCGTTGCCGCGATGGACGGCAAGATCCCGGCGTCCACGACCGAGGACATCCCCCTGCTCGGGGCCGAGGGCTACCCGGCCGCGTGGAACCGTCGCGCACGGACCGCCCGCAGCTTCAACGTGCACAAGGTCCGCATCGAGCACCTGCTGAACCGCTACGGCACCCTGGCCACCGAGGTGCTGCAGCTCGTCGAGCAGGACCCCGCCCTGGCCGAGCCGCTGCCGGGAGCCGACGACTACATCGGCGCCGAGGTCGTGTACGCCGCCTCGCACGAGGGTGCCCTGCACCTGGAGGACGTCCTCGCCCGCCGCACCCGCATCTCGATCGAGGCCTGGGACCGCGGTGAGTCGGCGGCCCCGGTCGCCGCGAAGCTCATGGCCGACGTGCTCGGCTGGGACCAGGAGACCACCGAGCACGAGGTGTCGAACTACCTGAAGCGTGTGGCAGCGGAACGCGAGTCGCAGCTGCAGCCCGACGACGAGAGCGCCGACCGCGTGCGGCTCGAGGCGCCGGACATCGCGTTCGGCTTCGACGAGGACGACGTCGTCGTGGGCGGCGGCCGCAGCAGCGGCGCCGAGGGCGCGAAGGCGTCCGACGAGCAGGTGGTGGGGGAGAAGACGAGCGAGCCGGAGTAGCGACCCGCGGACGCGGACGCGGACGCGGACGCGGCCACAGGCCTCTCCCCACCGGCACGGCCGTGACGCCGCTGGCGCGTCGGCCCGGAACCGGCGGCGTGGGCCCAGACCGGGAACACCGGACGGGAGGCCCGTGGCGCGTCCGTCAGATGACGCGCGCCCGCAGGGCGGCGCGGCGCACGTGCACCGCCTGGCCGACGACGAGCACGACCGGCACCGCGAGCAGCGCGACGAGACTCGTGACGTACAGCACACCGGCCCAGATGGTGTGGTCCCCGCCGCCGATCCCGTAGCCGTCCGCGACGTCCATCCCGAGTGCGAACCCGCTCCAGAACGACGCCGGAGCGCCGAACGCGACGACGGCGAGCAGTACCGCGGCCATCACGTGTGCGGTGGCGCGGGTGATCAGCAGCAGCACGGAGAGCCCGCCGGCGAGCAGGACACCGACCGCGGCGACCACGATGACGATCACCGTGTCGGTCCGCACCGAGTAGCCCTGTCGGGTGAGCTCGGCGTGGATCTGCGCGAGCGACTGCCCCGGCACCGCGCCGAGCGGATCGAGTACGAGCGCGTTCAGCGCGAGCAGCGCTGCGTACAGCGTGACGACCAGCGTCCCGACGGCTCCGACGACGATCCGAGTGTTCCCCATCCACGGAACAGTAGCGGCCGGAATGCGCTGGGCCGTGCGGTGGTTAGCATGGGCGTACTCGAAAAGGGAGCCATCATGGTCGACGTCCATCGCGTCAAACTCCCCGGAGTCGGCGTGTTGCACACCTTCTACACCGACGACGGTGGCAAGTGCGGTGTCATCACGCACCGGTCGGGTCACTCCGACCTCATCTCGTTCGCCGACGTCTCCGACGGCGCGGACAAGTCCGAGAAGGTCTCGCTGCGCCTCAGCGAGGACGAAGCCCGCACGCTCGCCGAGCTCCTGGGCGGCACCCGGATCACCGAGGGCCTCGACAAGCTCGACGAGATCCCCGGGCTGTCCATCGACTGGTTCTCGGTCGACTACGACGACGCGATCGCCGGCAAGCCACTCGGCGACCTGCACGACTCGGGCTTCATCGGCCTGACCGTGGTCGCCGTGGTCCGTGGCGACAGCGCCAACCCGGCACCCTCGTCGGACTTCGTCGTCTTCCCCGGTGACACCATCGTCGTCGCCGGTTCCCCCGAGAAGGTCGCCAAGGCCTTCTCCTTCTACCGCAGCGGAGAGCTTGCGGCCGCATCGGCCGAGGCCCCGCGGAAGAGCTAGCGCATGCACCTGGGCGGTGAACTGCTCACCATCGGTGTGCTGTTCGTCATCGCCTACGTGCTCGGGCGGCTCGGCAAGACCATCGGTCTGCCGGCGATCCCGATCTACATGATCGTCGGGCTCATCGCGAGTCCGCACACCCCGTGGATCGGGCTCAACGTCGAGTCGCACACGATCGAGCTCATCGCGACGTTCGGGCTCATCCTGCTGCTGTTCAACCTCGGGTTGGAGTTCGACCAAGAGGAGTTCTACGGCAACGCCGGCAAGCTCCTGGTGTCCGGCGGCACCTACGTCGTCATCAACATGGGCGTCGGGTTCGCGTTCGGGTTTTCACTCGGCTGGGGCACCCGGGAAGCCCTGATCATCGCGGGCATGACGGCCACCTCGTCGAGCGCGATCGTCACGAAGCTCCTCATCGAGCTGCGACGACTCGCGAACGACGAGACCCCGATGATCCTGGGCGTCACGGTCATCGAGGACGTCTTCATCGCCATCTACCTGGCGATCGTCTCGGTCGTGCTGTCCGGCGACACCAACGCCTGGGCCGTCGTCGGCAAGCTCGCGCTCGCGTTCGGCTTCCTCATCGTGATGTTCACGCTCGCCCGGTTCGCCGGCAAATGGGTCTCGAAGATCTTCGCGACGCGTGACGACGAACTGTTCACGGTGCTGTTCTTCGGGCTCGCCGTGATGTTCGGTGGCATCGGCGACCTGCTCGGCGTGACCGACGCCATCGGCGCGTTCGTCATCGGTCTGCTCTGCGGCGCCACCCGGTACCGCGACCGCATCGAGCAGCTCGCCCTACCGATGCGCGACGTCTTCGCCGCGTTCTTCTTCGTGAACTTCGGCCTCGGTCTCGACCTGTCGACCTTCGGCGAGGTGCTCTGGCCGGTCCTCGGTGCGATCGGCATGACGGTCGTGCTCAACGCGGTCGCCGGGCAGATCGTCGCGCGCATGAACGGCTTCAACGTCCAGCAGGGGATCAACACCGCCGTCATCCTGGTGAACCGTGGCGAGTTCGCGCTGATCCTCGCAACGCTCTCGGCTGCCGCCGGACTGGAATCCCGGATCACCGCGTTCGCGGGCCTCTACGTCCTCGTCATGGCGATCCTCGGGCCGTTGCTCGCGGTGAACTCGGAGCGGATCGGCCGCCTCGTGGTGCGTCCCGCCCGCCTCGCACGCCTGCGCGGGCGACTCGGGGGCCGTCGAGCGGTCGCCGCGGCTGCCGCCGCCGAGGTAGCAGAGGCCGAGGAAGCCGAGGCAGCGTCCGCCGCAGCCGTCCGACGTGCCGAACGGGACCGCCAGTTCGCGGAGGAGTTCGCGCTCGTGGAGGCCGCTGGCAGGGACGAGCAGGAGAATGGGTCACCGGAGGCGACCGACGAACCCGTCACGTCGCCCGTCGAGATCCCCACCGAGCGCCCTGAGCGTCCGGTCCGACAGCGCGATCCGGAGTACTGATACAGATGTGGGCCGTTGCCCGACGACCGAGGTGGATCGCGCTGCTGTTGCTGGCGCTCGTGCTCGCGGCGGTGTTCGCCGGGCTGGGCAAGTGGCAGCTGGAGCGGAGCATCGCCAACGGCAAGCCGCTGCCGGCGACCACCGAGACCCGCAAGACGCTCGAGGCGGTCACCGCTCCCGAAGAACCCGCGAGCGAGACCATCGCCGGCCAGAAGGTCACCGTCACCGGCACGTTCGTCGCCGGCGACACCACGATCCTGACCGGCCGCACCGGGGGTGGGACGTACCAGACCGTGGGTCACCTGGTGGACTCGGATGGTGGGGCGAGCCTCCCGGTCGTCATCGGGTGGTCCGACCAGCGGTCGGCCGCCGTCGCCGGTGGTGACCGCCTGACGGACGGGCAGACGCTCACGGTGCAGGGCCGGTACTACCCCGCCGAGTCGCCCGACCAGGACACCTACAAGCAGGCGGAGTACTCCGCCGTCGCACCCGCGCGCTTCGTGAACACGTGGAAGGCGTTCGACGACCGGATGTACCTCGGGTACGTCGTCGCCGACGGTGCCACCGCGCAGGCCGCCGACCTCGGCACCATCGCCGACCGGGCGCCGTCGCGCGAGGTCCAGTTCGACTGGCTGAACCTGTTCTACGCGATCGAGTGGGTCGTCTTCGCCGGCTTCGCGGTGTTCCTCTGGTACCGGTTCGTGAAGGACGCCTGGGAGCGCGAGGAAGAGGAGCGGCGTGAGGCTGCCCTCAGCGTCGACGGGGCCCTCGCGGACCGACGGTAGGCTGGTCGTCATGGCCTTGACCGTCCGAACCCGCGACATCCCGAAGATCCCGGGTGCGGTGAAGTGGTACCGCGTCTCCGCGTACATCACCGGTGTGCTGCTGCTGGCCCTCGTGATCGAGGTCATCATCAAGTACACGCCGCTCCAGCTCGAGATGCAGCTCGGCAACGGCCCGTTCTTCGTGCCGAACGGCACGGCCGGCGAAGCACCCGGCACGTTCAACCTGTCGATCGCGATCCTCATCGCGCACGGCTGGCTGTACGTCCTCTACCTCTTCACGGACTTCCGTCTGTGGAGCATCATGCGCTGGAAGCCCTCCCGCTTCCTGCTCATCGCCCTCGGTGGCATCATCCCGTTCATGTCCTTCGTGGTCGAACACCGCATGCAGCAGAAGGCCATGGACACCTACCACGAGCTGATCGCTGCCCAGCAGCGTGAGAAGGAGGCCGCTCGGTGAGCGAGACCGAACAGCGTCCCGTCCTCGTCGTCGACTTCGGGGCCCAGTACGCGCAGCTCATCGCGCGCCGGGTCCGTGAAGCGAACGTCTACAGCGAGATCGTCCCGCACTCCATCACGGCGGAGGAGATCCGCGCGAAGGACCCCGCAGCCATCGTGCTGTCCGGTGGTCCGTCGTCCGTGTACGAAGCAGGTGCACCGTCCCTCGACGGCGACATCCTCGACCTCGGCGTCCCCGTGCTCGGCATCTGCTACGGCTTCCAGGCCATGGCGACCGCCCTCGGTGGCGAGGTCGCGAACACCGGCCTGCGTGAGTACGGCGCGACGTCCGTCGACGTCAGCGGGACCGACAGCGTCCTGCTCGGCGGGCAGCCCGGGTCCCAGGTCACGTGGATGTCGCACGGCGACTCCGTGGCGAAGGCCCCCGAGGGCTTCGAGGTCCTCGCGTCGAGCGCGTCGACCCCCGTCGCGGCCTTCGCGTCCGACGAGCGCAAGCTCTACGGCGTGCAGTGGCACCCCGAGGTGAAGCACTCCGAGCACGGCCAGGCCGTCCTCGAGAACTTCCTCCACCGCGCCGCCGGTCTGCCCGGTGACTGGAACTCGAGCAACGTCATCGACGAGCAGGTCGCCCGGATCCAGGCCCAGGTCGGGTCGAACCGTGTGATCGCCGGCCTGTCCGGCGGTGTCGACTCCGCCGTCGCTGCAGCCATCGTGCACAAGGCCGTCGGTGACCAGCTCACCTGCGTCTTCGTCGACCACGGGCTCCTCCGCGCCGACGAGCGCAAGCAGGTGGAAGAGGACTACGTCGCCTCCACGGGGGTCCGGCTCATCACGATCGATGCCGAGCAGCAGTTCCTCGACGCCCTCGCCGGCGTGAGCGACCCCGAGCAGAAGCGCAAGATCATCGGCCGCGAGTTCATCCGCACGTTCGAGGCTGCGGCTGAGGCGCTCGTGCTCGAGGCGCGCGGGGACGGTGACGACGGCGAGGTCAAGTTCCTCGTGCAGGGCACCCTCTACCCCGACGTCGTCGAGTCCGGCGGCGGAGCGGGGACCGCGAACATCAAGTCGCACCACAACGTGGGCGGCCTGCCCGAGGACATGACCTTCGAGCTCGTCGAGCCGCTCCGTGCGCTCTTCAAGGACGAGGTCCGTGCCGTCGGTCGCGAGCTCGGTCTGCCCGAGGTCATCGTCGGCCGCCAGCCGTTCCCCGGACCGGGGCTCGGCATCCGCATCGTGGGTTCGGTCGACAAGCAGCGACTCGAGCTGCTCCGCGCCGCCGACAAGATCGCGCGCGAGGAACTCTCCGCAGCGGGCCTCGACGGGGAGATCTGGCAGTGCCCGGTCGTCCTGCTCGCCGACGTCCGCTCCGTGGGGGTCCAGGGTGACGGCCGCACGTACGGGCACCCGATCGTGCTCCGTCCGGTCTCGTCCGAGGACGCCATGACCGCGGACTGGACGCGCCTGCCGTACGACGTGCTCGCGAAGATCTCGAACCGCATCACCAACGAGGTGCCCGACGTCAACCGGGTCGTGCTCGACGTCACGTCGAAGCCGCCGGGGACGATCGAGTGGGAGTGACGCTCCCCTGAACGACCGGAGGCCCGGCACGCCCTGCGTGCCGGGCCTCCGCGCGTCCGGGGTTGGGCGCCCGGGCGTGCGTGTGGGCGTGCGCGTGCGCTGCCGGGGACCGTCGAGTGGCCACAACACCCCGCGACCCGTTGCCGAGCGGTCACGAACTGTCGGCTGGCCCCGGCCCGAGCGACACTTCGTGACCACTCGCCGGGCGACTGGCGGGATGTTGTGACCGGGCGGCGGAGCGAGCGTGGTCGCCCAACGGCCCGGGAACGACGAAGGGCCCCGGCAGCGCCGGGGCCCTTCGTGTACGCGGTGGTACTAGTTGCGCGCGCTGCTCGCGACGATGGCGAGGATGCGCAGGATCTCGAGGTACAGCCAGACGATCGTCATGATCAGGCCGAACGCCGCGGTCCAGGCGTAGATGCGGGGAGCTCCACGACGGACACCGGTCTGGATCTGGTCGAAGTCGAGGATCAGCGAGTACGCCGCCATGACCACGACGAGGATGCCGATGATCACGCCGAGCGGGATGCCGAAGACTTCGTACCCGAGGGCACCGAACGCGGTGTTCGTCACCCCGGTCCACATCAGGACCAGGTTGATGAGCGAGAACACCATGTACCCGACCATCGCGACGAGGAAGAAGCGCGTGGCCTTCGGTGTGGCCCGGACCTTCCCCGATGCGAACAGCGCGAGCGTCACGGCGAAGACACCGAGCGTCCCGAACACTGCCTGGGTGACGATGCCGCCCCACATCGAGTTGTACGCGCCGGAGATGCCACCCACGAACAGGCCCTGGGCGAACGAGTACGCCAGGACGAGGCCCGGTGAGGGCTTCTTCTTGAACATGTTCACGAGCGCCAGGACGAACCCGACGACGGCGCCGATGATCCAGACGATCGGGGGCAGGTTCCAACCGGCGACTGCACCGACGACGAGCACGCCGAAGGCGAGCAGCGTCTTGACGATGGTGTCCTCGTACGACATGCGGTCGGTGTCGACCGTCGATGCCGCCGGACGGTCGTACATGTACTGCAGCTGCTCGGGGGTCATCCCGCCCTGTGCCTGCTGCGGGGTCTGTCCCCAGCCGGCCTGCTGCTGACCAGCGCCGCGCCCGCCCCAGGTGTTGGGTCCCTGGGCGTTGAAGGCGGGGGACTGGTCGAAACCGGGCTTGAAGGCCATGGTGTCCTCTTCCTAGGAGATATGAGTCCTCTCAGACTAGGTGCGCTCGGTCGCGGAAGGCTGAGGATTCGCGGCGAGCGGACGCGGGCCCGCAGGCCCTGACGACGGCAGCCTATGGGCGCCCGCTGCGCGCGCGCCTCGAAGACGTCGAGAGTCCGCTGTCGAGCGAGCCGAGTCCGACGGCAGCGCCGGGTGGAGCCAGGTGACGAGCACCACCGAGATCGTCATGAGCAGGAACCACGCGACGATCTTCATCGGGGCCACCGGGTGCCAGACGGCGAGCTGCGCGGGGTAGCTCCAGGCCCCGGCCCAGGTCGCGACGTTCTCGGCGAACCAGATGAACACGGCGACGAGTCCCATGGCGACGAGCACCGGCATGCGCATCGTCGCTCGGTGGATCCGGACGTGCATGGTCGTGCGGGCGAAGAGCAGCACGATGAGTGCGAGCAGGACCCAGCGGGCGTCGGGCAGGAAGTGGTGCCCGAAGAAGTTCAGGTACACGCCGGCAGCGACGACGGCGAGCAGCCACTGCCGCGGGTACCGGTCGAACCGCAGGTCGAACAGGCGGTACACGCGGACCATGTACGACCCGACTGCGCCGTACATGAACCCGGAGAACAGCGGGACCCCGGCGATCACGAACAGCCCGCCGGGTTCGTACGACCACGAGCCCATGTGCGTCTTGAAGACCTCCATGGCGGTGCCGACGACGTGGAAGAGCAGGACGACCCGGAGTTCCCGCACGGCCTCGAGTCCGAACACGAGCATGCCGAGCTGCAGCAGCACCGCCACGACGGTCAGCGCGTCGTTCCGGAACGCCGCCGGCACGGTCAGCGAGGCCACGGCCATCGAACCGAGCAGCAGTGCCCCGAACGCGCACGCCCACGCCTGCTTCGCGCCGAACACCAGGAACTCGGTGACGAACAGCCGGACGGGCCGGTGCGGTTGGTGCCCGGCGTCGAGCAGTCGGCGGGCGGCACGGTCGATCCTGGCCTCGACGGCGGTGGAGAGCGATCGGACGGTCATGCAGCGATGGTCAGCGCCGATGCTGAGATGCACGGGCTCCGGCCGGGTGCGTGTGTCCCGCGACACAGGACGGTCCGCCGTCACCCTGGCCCAGTAGGGTCGCGCCATGACCCTCGTGATCGCCCACCGCGGTGCGTCCGGCTACCGCCCCGAGCACTCGCGGAGCGCGTACGAACTCGCCATCGAGCTCGGTGCCGACGCGATCGAGCCGGACCTGGTGCCCACGAAGGACGGCGTGCTCGTGCTCCGCCACGAGAACGAGGTGTCCGGCACCACCGACGTCGCGGACCACCCGGAGTTCCGGCACCTGCGCACGACGAAGACCGTCGACGGCCAGAGCCTGTCCGGCTGGTTCACCGAGGACTTCACCTGGGCCGAGCTGCAGACGCTCCGCACCCGGGAACGTCTGCCCGCCCTGCGGCCCGGGTCGGCCGAGCACGACGGTGAGGAGCCGATCCTGCGCCTCGAGGACCTGCTCGCGATCCTCGACGCCGCGCCTCGTCCGGTCGGGCTGGTCGCCGAGGTGAAACACGCGGCGTTCTTCGACCGCGCGGGCTTCCCGATGGGCGAACTCGTCGACCGCACGCTCGGTGACGCCGGGTGGCGCCGTGACGAGCGGCTCACGGTCGAGAGCTTCGAGAAGGGCGTGCTCCGCGACCTGCGCGAGCGGCACACGGGTGGTCGGCTGGTGTACCTCCAGGAGGCCCGTGGCAGTGCCGCCGACGAGGTCGCGTCCCACGGATCGCTCGCCCCCACCTACGCTGCGGAGCGTTCCGAGGACGCGCTCGTGTCGCTCGCGACCGAGTTCCACGGCATCAGCGTCGACCTCGGCACGCTGATGGCCGGGGTGGACAGCGTCGCGCTCGAGGACCCGACGCCGGTCCGGAGCGCGATCGTCGACCGTGCGCACGCCGCGGGCCTCGCGGTGTACACGTGGACGCTCCGGCCGGAGAACCGGTTCCTGCCCGGGCCGCTGCGCCGCGGTGGGGACGTCGCGGCCTTCGGTGACTGGGAGCGCTGGTACACCTCGGTGATCCGGACCGGCCTCGACGGGGTGTTCGCGGACCACACCGACCTGGCGGTCCTCGCCCGGTCGGCTGTCGGGGGTCCCGCTTAGACTGTCCCGAACATGACGATCGTGCTCGACCCCTTCGAATCGACGCCCGAGCCGGGCGCCGGTGCCCGTGCGTACGAAGACCCGTTCACCGCGGGTCTGAACCCCCAGCAGAAGGAAGCCGTCGAGTACCGCGGCGAGTCCCTGCTGATCGTGGCCGGTGCCGGATCCGGCAAGACGAGCGTTCTCACGCGCCGCATCGCGTTGCTGCTCGCCAACCGTGAAGCCTGGCCGTCGCAGATCCTCGCGATCACCTTCACGAACAAGGCCGCGGCCGAGATGCGTGAGCGCGTCCGGGCCCTGGTGGGCGGCGAGTCCGACGGCATGTGGATCTCGACGTTCCACTCGGCGTGCGTGCGCATCCTCCGGCGCGAGGCCGAGCGGTTCGGGTTCGCGCAGTCGTTCACGATCTACGACTCCGCCGACTCCAAGGCGCTGCTGAAGCGGATCATCAAGGACCTCGAAGCGGACACGCTCGGGCTCACCGTGGGCGCCGCGGCGTCGAAGATCTCGAAGCTCAAGAACGAGCTGCAGGACATCGACTCGTACGCGCGCAACATCAACGTGAACGACCCGCAGGAAGTCATGTTCACCGAGGTCTTCCGTCGGTACACGAACGACCTGCGCCGGGCGAACGCCTTCGACTTCGACGACCTCATCGGCCAGACCGTCTTCCTGTTCCGGGCGTTCCCCGAGGTCGCTGCGCTCTACCAGCGGCGCTTCCGCTTCATCCTGGTCGACGAGTACCAGGACACCAACCACGCGCAGTACTCCCTGATCCGCGAACTCACGCGTCCGGTGCCGGTCGACCAGGTCGACAAGCTCGAGGACTCCGGCCAGCACGTCGCCCGCATGCGCGAGCGTGACGGGTCGATCGCCGGAGCGTCCCTGACCGTCGTCGGCGACTCGGACCAGTCGATCTACGCGTTCCGCGGGGCCGACATCCGCAACATCGTCGAGTTCGAGCGCGACTTCCCGAACTCCAAGGTGATCCTGCTCGAGCAGAACTACCGCTCGACGCAGACCATCCTCGACGCCGCGAACGCCGTCATCGCGAACAACTTCGACCGTCAGGCGAAGAACCTGTTCACGGACGTCGGCGCGGGCGAGAAGATCGTCGGCTTCACCGGGTACACCGGCCACGACGAGGCCCAGTTCGTCGCCGACGAGATCCAGCGCCTGCGCGAGGACGGCATGGACTACCGCGACATGGCGGTGTTCTACCGGACCAACTCGCAGACCCGCGCGCTCGAGGAGATCTTCATCCGCGCCGCGATCCCGTACCGGGTGCTCGGCGGCACGAAGTTCTACGAGCGCGCCGAGATCAAGGACGCCATGGCGTACCTGATCACCGTGGCGAACCCCGCCGACCCGATGGCGCTCCGTCGCGTGCTCAACGTGCCGAAGCGCGGCATCGGCTCCGTCACCGAGACGACCCTGCAGCGCTACGCCGACGAGCACGAGACCACGATGCGCGATGCCCTGCGGCACGCGGGCGAGCTCGGCTTCGGGCCGAAGGTGCGGAACGCCATCACCGAGTTCGCGGCGCTGCTGGACTCCGTGTCCGAGAAGGCTCCGACGCAGCCGGTCGTCGACACCCTGACCCAGCTGCTCGACGGCTCCCACCTGCTCGAGAACCTGCGGAAGTCGCCCGACGCACAGGACGCCGCCCGGGCCGACAACATCGACGAGCTCGTGGCGGTGACGCGCGAGTTCCAGAAGAACAACCCCGAGGGCACGCTGACGGACTTCCTGACCGAGGTCTCGTTGGTCGCGGCGGCGGATGAGCTCGACGACTCGTCCGGCACGGTGTCGCTCATGACGCTGCACACGGCCAAGGGGCTGGAGTACGAGGCCGTGTTCCTGACCGGGGTCGAGGAAGACCTGCTGCCGCACCGGATGTCCGCGAACGAGCCGGGTGGTCCGTCGGAAGAACGCCGGCTGTTCTACGTCGGCATCACCCGCGCGAAGAAGGTCCTGTTCCTGTCACTGGCGATGACCCGCGCCCAGTTCGGTGACGTCAACGTCGCCATGCCCTCGCGCTTCCTGCAGGAGATCCCCGAGGGGCTCATCGAGTGGAAGCAGTCGCCGGGCATGGCGAACAGCCGTGGCGGCACGCAGCCCCGTGCGCTGAACGCGAAGCGCGAGGGCGGCATCGGCGGGGGTGGCGGCGGCGGTGGCTACCGCGGTGGCGGCGGCTGGGGCGGTGGCTCGTACGACCGCGCGGCCGCTGCGTCGAAGACCCGCCCGAAGACCGAGTGGGCGAACCGGGTGTCCGGCCAGGTCCGCGACAACGGCGACATGGAACTCGTCGCCGGCGACCGGATCAAGCACGTCGACTTCGGCGAGGGCACCGTCTCGGCGGTGACCGGCCAGGGCGCGAAGCGCATCGCCGAGATCGCGTTCGACTCCGCGGGCCGCAAGAAGCTGCTCATCAAGATCGCGCCGATCGAGAAGCTCTAGCCAGAGCCGGCTGAACGTCCGTACACCCCGCCGGTTCCCCGGCGGGGTGCGCTCGTCGTGGGTGCGAGGACGTCGCGCCACGCCCGAGACCTGAGAGTCCACCCCTGTTCGGGTGACACCGAAAACCAGGTGAGGTTAGCCTTACCTAACGTGACACCCATCGAACTGCTGACCACTGCCAACGCCGAGCGCTACCGGTCGACCGTCGGGTCGACGGTGGACCAGCTCGCCGACCGACTCGCCACCGTGGATCGCCCGACGACCGCGACCAACCCGGAAGCGCTGCACGACCGGGTGCGCGCGGTCGACCTGGACGCCGCTCCCGTCGGGACGGAACAGGCGCTCGCCGAACTCGACGACCTGTTCGTCCGCGAGGCCGTGTGGTTCCACGACCCCGGCTACCTCGCACACCTCAACTGCCCGGTCGCGCTGCCCGCGGTCGCCGCCGAGTCCGTCCTCGCCGCGGTGAACCCGTCGGTCGACACCTGGGACCAGTCCCGCATCGGCACCGACATCGAACGCCACGTGATCGACTGGCTGGCCCGTCGTGCCGGGTTCGCTGCCGGTGACGGGGTGTTCACCTCGGGCGGTTCGCAGTCCAACCTGCAGGCGCTGCTGCTGGCGCGCGAATCGGTCGGCGTGGCCGGCACCGTGTTCACGACGGCCGAGACGCACTTCAGCATCGCGAAGTCGGCACGACTCCTCGGCCTCGAGGCCGTGGTCGACGTCGCCACGGACCACGCCGGTCGGATGCGGCCGGCGGCCCTCGCGGAGGCGATCGCCGCGACGCGGGCATCGGGCGGGACCCCGATCGCGGTCGTCGCGACCGCCGGCACCACCGACCGCGGGGTCATCGACCCGATCGAGCCGATCGCCGACGTGTGCGACCTCGAGGACGTCTGGCTGCACGTCGACGCCGCGTACGGCTGCGGACTGCTCGTGTCCCCGACGCGTCGGCACCTGCTCGCCGGCATCGAGCGGGCGCGCAGCGTGACGACCGATCTGCACAAGTCCTTCTTCCAGCCGGTGTCCTCGAGTGCACTGCTCGTCCGTGACCCGGCCGACCTGCGCAGGACCGCCTGGTACGCCGACTACCTCAACCCCGAGGACGCCGCCGAACCGAACCAGGTCGACAAGTCGCTGCAGACCACCCGCCGGTTCGACGCCCTGAAGCTCTGGGCCACCCTGCGCGCGACCGGGGCAGACGCGATCGGCACCGCGTTCGACGCCGTCATCGACCTCGCCGCCGCCACCCACCGGATCGTCGAGGAGCACCCCGACCTGGTGCTCGTCGCCCCGACGCAGCTCAGCACCGTGCTCTTCCGCTGGCAGCCGGCCGGGGTGACCGACGAGCAGGCCGACGCGCTCGTCGCCCCGATCCGTGCGGCCCTGCTCGCCGAGGGCCGGGTCCTCATCGCGAAGACCGTGATCGACGGCCGACCCTGCAACAAGCTGACGCTGCTCAACCCCGAGACCACCCCGGCGCAGATGCGCGCCTCGCTGGAGCACGTCGCCGCGACGGCCGCGCGCGTCCGAGCCGTCACCACCACCCCGGAAGGAGCGATCCGATGAGCCACGACGAGCAGCCCGTCCACGACCTGATCGGCATCGGCATCGGCCCGTTCAACCTCGGCCTCGCCTGCCTCACCGACCCGCTCGACGACCTCGACGCGGTGTTCCTCGATGCCGCCGACGGCTTCGCCTGGCACCACGGCATGATGCTCGACGACGCCACGATCCAGGTGCCCTTCATGGCGGACCTGGTGACGATGGCCGACCCGACCTCGCCGTTCTCGTTCCTCGCCTGGCTCAAGGAGACTGGCCGGCTGTACCCGTTCTACATCCGCGAGGACTTCCACCCCCTGCGCAGCGAGTACGACGCCTACTGCCGGTGGGCCGCCGACCGGCTCGACACGCTCCGCTGGGGCCGGTCCGTCACGGCGGTCGAGCACGACCCGGCGACGGACGTGTTCACGGTGCACGCCGAGACCGATCAGGGTCCCGAGACGTACCGCGCGCGCCACGTCGTGGTCGGCATCGGTACGGAGCCGTCGGTCCCCGCCCCGCTGCGTGGGATCGCCGGACCGGTCATCCACTCCGCCGAGTTCCTGCCGAACCGCGACGCGCTCCGCGGTGCCGCCTCGATCGCGGTGGTCGGCAGCGGGCAGTCCGCTGCCGAGGTCTACCGCGAGCTGCTCGAGGACCTGCGCCAGGACGGCTACCGACTCGACTGGATCACCCGGTCGCCGCGGTTCTTCCCGATGGAGGACACGAAGCTCACGCTCGAGATGACGAGCCCGGAGTACACGGACCACTTCCACGGCCTGCCCGAGGGGGAGCGCGACCGCCTCGGCCGCGAGCAGCGCGGGCTCTACAAGGGCATCAGCGCGGACCTCGTCGACGAGCTCTACGACCAGCTGTACCGGATCAGCGCTCGAGGCCCGATCCCGACGACCCTGCGCACCGAGACCAGCGTCGTCGACGCCGAGTGGCTCGCCGACCGGGGGACGTACCGGCTGACGCTCCGCCACGAGCAGCTCGGCGAGACGTACGAGCACGAGGTCGAGCGGCTGGTCCTGGCGACCGGGTACACGCCGCGGACGCCACGGTTCCTCGACCCCGTCGAGCACCTCGTCGCCCGTGACTCCCGTGGTCGCCTGGCCGTCGCACGCGACCACCACGTCGACACCCTCGGCGGACGCATCTGGGTGCAGAACGCCGAGGAGCACACGCACGGCCTGACCACGCCCGACCTCGGGATGGGTGCGTGGCGGAACGCATCGATCATCCGGTCCGTCACGGGTCGCCCCGTGTACGGCCTGGAGGCCCGGATCGCCTTCCAGGAGTTCGGCCTGCCCGCAACGGACCAGTCCACGACCCCACCCGACGGCGCGCACCGCGCGCCGGCCCGGCAGACGACCGAGCGCACGGAGGTGCCCGCATGAGCACGCACGTGACGGGCGCAGATCTGACGGGCGCCGATCTGACGGGCGCCGGTCTGACGGGCACTGGACTGGCCAGTGTGCCCGAGGTGCCGGTGTCTGCCGGAGTCACTCCGGGCCTCCTGACCGTCGAACCCGTGGACCCGGATCGCGACGCCGCCGTCGTCCGGTCGTGGCTCGCCCACCCGGCGTCGTCGTGGTGGGAGATGGGGCACCTCGACGTGGCGGGCGTCCGCGACTACCTGGCCGGGGTGCAGGCCGACCCGGCGCAGGCCGCGTGGCTCGGCCGACGCGACGGTGAGTCGTGCTTCCTGGTCGAGACCTACGACCCCGCCGTCGTCCTGCTCACCGACGTGTGGGCGGCGGAGCCGGGCGACGTCGGCATGCACCTGCTCGTCGCACCGGTCCCTGCCGGCGGACGCGTGCACGGACTGACGAGCGCCGTGATGCGCGCCGTCGTCGAGCACTGCCGCGACGCCCTCGGTGCACGCCGGGTCGTCGTCGAGCCGGACGTGCGGAACACCGCGGTGCAGGCGAAGAACGCCGAGGTGGGGTTCCGCGCGCTGCGCCAGGTGGACGTCGACGGCAAGCGGGCCCTGCTGTCGGTGCTCGACACCGACCGGATCGGCGTGACGGACGACGACGGGCCGGCCGCGCACCTGCGACCCGAGCACCTGGAACCCGCCGAACGGCACCTCGTCGCGAAGGCCATCGCCGAGTTCACGCACGAGCGGCTGATCGCACCGGTTCCGGACGAGGAGGGCTGGCGGCTCGACGCGGCGGACTCGACCTACCGGTTCCGCGCACGGCAGCACGTGCTCGAGCACTGGTCGATCGACGAAGCCTCGCTGACGCGCACTCGCTCTGGGATGCCGACGTCACTCAGTGCGCAGGACCTCGTGCTCGAACTGCACGAGGTCCTCGGGATCCCGGACGAGCTGCTCGGCACGTACCTGGAGGAGATCGCCTCGACCTTGGCGAGCGCCGCGGCGAAGCACCGGCGGGGTGGGCCGTCGGCCGCGCAGCTCGCGCGTGGGCGGACTGGCGATTCCGTCGAGGCTGCCGTCGCCTCGTTCCAGGACGTCGAGGCGGCGATGACCGAAGGACACCCGGCGTTCGTCGCCGCGAACGGGCGGATCGGGTTCGGGCTCGACGAGTACCGCGCCTTCGCGCCCGAGGTCGACGGCCGGTTCCGCTACCGGTGGCTCGCCGCCCGACGCCAGCACACCCACCTGGCGCTCGCCGCGGACCGCACCGAGCGCGACCACTGGGCGGCTGAGCTCGACCCGCAGACCATCGATGGGTTCCGGGCCGTGCTCGTGTCCCGCGGCCTCGACCCCGACGACTACGTGTGGATCCCCGTGCACCCCTGGCAGTGGCAGCACCGGATCGCCGTGACGTTCGCACCCGACCTGGGGCGGCAGGACCTCGTCGACCTCGGTGAGGGGCCGGACGAGTACCAGCCGCAGCAGTCGATCCGCACCGCGTTCGACCACTCGGACCCGACGCGCTCGTACGTCAAGACGGCGCTCGCCGTGCAGAACATGGGATTCCTGCGGGGGATGTCGCCCGCGTACATGCGGAACACCCCGGCGGTGAACGACTGGGTCGAGTCGATCGTCGCCGCCGACCCGACACTCGAGTCGGTCGGGTTCTCGGTGCTCCGGGAGCACGCCGCCATCGGGTACACCGGCGACGCCTACCACCGGGTCGACGTGTCGTCGCCGCAGCGGAAGATGCTCGCGGCACTGTGGCGGGAGAGCCCGCTGCCGCGGCTGGCGGAGGGCGAACGGCTGCTCACCATGGCGGCGCTGCTGCACCGTGACGCCTCGGGCAACGCCGTCGTCTCAGCGCTGATCGAGGCGTCGGGACTTCCTGCCGACGAGTGGGTGCGGCGATGGCTCGACGCCTACCTGTTGCCCGTCGTGCACTGCCTGACCGTGCACGACCTGGTGTTCATGCCGCACGGCGAGAACCTCGTGCTCGTCGTCCGCGACGGTGCCGTGGTCCGTGCCGTCATGAAGGACATCGGGGAAGAGGCCGCGGTGCTCGGGCGGCACGACGACCGTCCCGTGCCCGCCGACATCGACCGGATCGTGCACCCGGTGTCCGACGACGAGGCTGCGCTCGCGGTGTTCACCGACGTGTTCGACGGGGTGCTGCGGTTCGTCGGCGCGATCCTCGACGACGACGGGGTGCTGCCGGAGGGCCGGTTCTGGGAGGTCGTGGGGGAGTGCATCGACGCGCACGCCGCCGCGCACCCGGGCCTACGCCGGCCGTTGGACCTGCGGGTGCCGACGTTCGAGCACTCCTGCCTGAACCGGCTGCAGCTGCGGAACACCCTGTCGATGGTCGACCTGGCGGACCAGTCGTCGTCGCTCATCCGGGCGGGGGCGATGCCGAACCCGATCGGGCGGTAGGGGCTGCGGGCGGGAGCGGACTCGACTACGGCTGCAGGCGGGTGGCCGACCAGGTGCCCTCGTCGAGCACGTACTGCAACCGGCGGTGCATGCGGTCGCGGCTGCCGTGCCAGAACTCGACGACGTCGGGCTCGAGCCGCCACGCCACCCACCCGGCGGGTCGTGGCACGGCGTCGTCGGACTCGTCGAGCAGCACGTTGGCGTCGTCGATCAGGTCCTGCAGCGTCCGCGGTTCGAGCACGGCGGACTGGTCGGCGATGGCTGTGGCGGCGCGGGACTTCGGCGAACGATCGGCGAACAGCGCGTCGGACTCGTCGTCGGACAGCTGCACCGCCCGGCCCTCGAACCGGAGCTGCTGCATGGTCTCGCGCCAGTAGACCTGCAGCGCCGCGTGCGGGTTGTCGGCGAGCTGACGACCCTTCGGGCTCAGCGTCGAGGTGCCGAACACGAGCCCGCGATCGTCGAGCCGCTTCACGTCGACCGTGCGGGCGGACACTCGGCCGTCCGCCCCGGCCGTGGCAAGGGTCATCGACTTCGGCTCGGAGACGTCGCGTTCGTCCGCGGCATCCAGCCACTGCTGCGCGAGGTCGAGCGGCGACGCCGGGGGTGCGTCGAACTCGGGCAGGTGCAGGGAGTCGTCACCGGACAGGGAGGAGGACATGACTCCACCCAACCGTGCTCAGTCCTGCCACGTCCAGGCTGCCGGGGGACGCCCCCCGCGGGGTCCCGCACTCGCTGGGAGGTCGACCCGGGCAAGCGCGGTGTTCGTGCGGAGGGTCCGGTTGAGGTTGCCCGGGTCCGGTGCGGTCCCCGTCAGTGCGATCCGCAGCCGAGCGGCGTCCGCCGTGGTGAACGGATCACCGAGGAGTGCCCGTGTGAACGGGAGGTCCGACCAGAGGAGGACCCGTGCGCGCTCGAGCGCCGAGTCGACGATCCGGTCGTGGTCGAACGGCAACCCGAGCGGCAGCGCACCGACGTCGTGCCACGTCGCGTCGGCGTGCGCTGCCGGGTCGATGACCGCGAGGAACGCGATGCTGATCGCGGCGCTCCGTGGATCGCGGTCGGGTCCGTCGAACGCGCCGACCTGCGCGAGGTGGCGTACCGCCGTCGAGCCGATCCCGGTCTTGGTCCGCAGGGCGCGCCGCGCACCGTCGGCGAGGATCTCGGTGCCGTCGAGGAGCACGCCGGGGAGCGCTTCTCGTCCGGCGTACGGTGCGTACGCCCGACGCGCGGTGGCGATCCGCAGACCGTCCGTCGTCGCGAAGGACACCGGGACGACGTCGATCGCGATGAGCGGTTGGTCGCGGATCGCCGCTGCGGCGTCGGTCACGCGGTGGCCGCCCGGCGGGTTGCGCGGGCCGAACGCTCGTCGCGGAGCGTCTGGCGGACGTCTGCGAAGGACTGGAGGCGCGTGAAGCGGCCGTCGACCCAGACCGGCTGGAGCAGGCTGGTCGCCTCGTCGTCGGCCGTGGCCTGGTCCGTCTGCCGGATCTCGCCGGTCTCGTCGCGGTGCAGGGCGATGCGGCCCTTCGCGCTCTTCTTGCCGCTGCCGGTCTTCGGGTCCTTCTGGATGTCGACGGGCTCGCCGTCGACGAGTGCCCACGTGGCCTTGACCGCGCTGCCGAGGTTGTCGCGGGTCATGTACTGGTACGTGTACGACCCGATGCCGAGCACGATGTTGTCGCTCGAGTACCCCTTGGCGGCCAGGCGCTCGTAGATGCGGCGGGCACGGTCGAGCGTGATGCTGTCGCCGTAGATGACGCCGATGTGCTGGTCGAGGACCTTGAAGCCCTGCTCGTTCACGGTGTGCCCGAAGATCTCGTCGAGCAGTTCGACGACGCCCTTCTGCTCGTGGCTGCGGTCGGCGGCGAACAGTTCCGCCTCGTCGACGCCGTGCACGGTGCCGGTGACGATGTCCACCGGGTCGCCCGAGTCGGGTCGGATGACGAGTTTGCCGTCACGACCGGTGATGCGGTCCTTGAGCTGCGGCAGGGTCTCGGTGATGACCTTGAACAGGTCGAAGCCGTCGCTGACCGCCGAGACGATGCCCGTCGGGTACACGTCGAGGATCTGCTCGAACGTCGCCAGCTCGCCGTCGGCGCCGCGGACGCACATCACGCTGTGCTCGGTGGCGGGCACGCTCGCGGCGACGAGGCCGTTGTCGCCCGGGTAGTAGCGGTCGATGAAGTCGAGCGACGGCATCGAGTCGGTGCCGAGGAACGACAGGAGGTGGCCCGCGCCGCCGGCTGCGGCCGACTCGATGCTCGACTGCCCACGGAACGAGAAGTCGTGCGCGGCGAAGTCGATGCCGGCCGGGACCGCGCCGGTGCGGGCGGCCCAGTCCTCCATCAGGTCGCGGTACTCGAGCGCCTTCGTCGCGACCGTCGACGGGTGCCAGATCGACGCCGACAGGGCGGTCTCGATGTAGTTGGGCAGCCAGTAGAACTCGTCGATCGTGTTCTCGACGGTGAGGGTCGCGACGCCGATCGGGGCGAGGGTGCCCTCGGGAAGCGCACGGATCTCGAGGGGGAGGAAGCCGAGACGGTGCAGGGCCCGGACGTGGTCGGTGCCGATGTGGTTCGGGCCGAAGTAGCTCTGCAGCGCTTCGTCGAACAGCCGGACGACCTCGTCTTCGTCTGCAGCGAAGAACGGCGCCCAGGCCTCGACGAGCGAGCGCTGGATGAACGCCTGCAGTCCGAAGACCACGGCGTGCGTCGACTCGGGCATGTGCGCGTTCGACCGGTTCGTCCAGTTGATCAGGATGCGGGTGGTGCCTGCCGGGTAGACCTGCCGGTGCGAGTGCTTGTAGCCGTCGACGGCCAGCAGGGGCGCGATCGGGCTCGCCGTGGTGATGCGCGGCTCGATCCCGGTGCTCGTGCTGCTCGTGGTGCTCGTGGTCTGCGTCATCGGATCTGCTCCGTCAGGTAGGGGGTGAGTGCGATCGTGCGCAGGCCGTCGATGGCGTTCTGCGCGGGGTACGAGTCGGTGGTGACGATCTCGCCGAAGTGGTCGGCGAGCTGTGCGGCCCGACCGGAGAAGACGCCGTGCGAGACCCAGAGGCCGAGGCGTTCCTTGGGCAGACCTGTCGAGCCGGCGAGGCCCATGAACGTGCCGCCGCCGTCGCAGATGTCGTCGACCACCAGGAACCGTCCGGTGTCGGGCAGGGGTTCGCAGGTGAAGCCGTCGAGCTTGCCGGTGTCGGGGTTGCGGTGCTTCTCGGCCCGGTAGAGCGGCAGCCCGCACGCCTCGGCGACCGCGGTGGCCCGGAGGACCGCGCCCTTGTCCGGAGCGATGATGCCGGTGTACGGGTCGCCGCCGTCGTGCTCGGGTGCGCTGACCACGGCGTCGCGGACGACCTGCTCGCTCGTGACGACGGTCAGGTTGTCGACGAGTCCGACGATGACCGGCGAGTGCGGGTCGAACGCGATGACCTGGTCGAGGTGGAAGCCGTTCAGGATGTCGGCGTAGACCTTCGCGCCGAACGGCAGGCCGCGGTCCTGCCGCGCACCGGGCAGGTAGGGGACGAGCGCGACGGACTTCGAGCCGCGCTGTCGCACGGCGTCCGCCCACATGCCGAGCATGATCAGGTCGTCGCCGTTCGTGCCGCGCAGGGTCGCGATCTCGGTGAGGTCCCCCGGCTCGGCGGTGTCGTTCGCGACCTTGACGTGGGCTTCACCGGCGGGGAACCGCATGGTGGAGAACGTCGGTGTCGTCTGGTTGCCCTGGGCATCCCAGGTGCTGAGT
The DNA here is from genome assembly GCF_025642935.1 of Curtobacterium sp. RIT-PI-V. Taxonomy (NCBI): domain Bacteria; kingdom Bacillati; phylum Actinomycetota; class Actinomycetes; order Micrococcales; family Microbacteriaceae; genus Curtobacterium; species Curtobacterium sp. RIT-PI-V. Next base: position 42,814 of record NZ_JANZKM010000021.1, on the reverse strand, counting down.
TCGACTGCCATGACTCGACCGTACCACGGTAATTGTCAGGATGACAAGAAGCCGTGTCGACTCCCCCGCCTCAGGGGGTCGGGACCTGGACGGAGACCAGTTCGCCGTCGCCCAGGTGCACGATCGCGGAGCCGACCTGCACGCGCTCGACGATGCTGCTGCGCGGCAGGCGCATGCCGAGCAGGTCGCCCTCGGTGATCGTCTGCGGACTGAGCAGGGCTCCGGACCGGCGGCGCTTCATGTCGACCTGCCACCCGGTGAACCCGACACCGAACTCGGCCGTCAGGCCCGCGGCGACGATCGCCTGGCCGTTGTCCGCCGCGCTCTTCACGAAGGCCTGCAGCCAGCTCTTCGCCGGGGCGTCCTTGACGAGCTCGGCGTCGTCGATGACGAGGACCCGGCGGCCGGGCTGACCGTCGAACAGCGGTGCGAGGTCGTCCTCGGCGAGGTCGACGCCTTCGTGGGCCGCGAGGACGCCGGGCTCGGTGGCGAGTGCGCGGAGCGGGGACTGCCGCGGGGTCACGAGCACGACCTCGCCTCCCTCGCGCAGGACCGACCGGGTCATCGACAGCAGGACGGCGCTGCGCCCGGACTTCGCGGGTCCACCCACCACGAACGATCCGGCGGTTGCGAGGTCCGGTCCGATCGCGGTGAGGTCGTCACCGCCGATGCCGACCAGGCCGAACAGCCCGGCATCGTCGTCGCGCATCTCCCATGCGCGCTCGAACGGCACCGGGCCGGAGAGCTGGTCCACCCGGAACGGACGGCGGGCACGTTCGACCGCGCGGTCGCGTTCGGTGGCGAAGGTCGCGAGGGCGGTGATCGCCGCGGCCTGCGACTGGCCGGTCCCGGCGGCGGCGAGCAGCGCGATCTGGGTCTCGGTCGCGGACTCGGAGGCGAAGGCGCGACCGTCGGGCACCTGCTCCGGGAGCTTGCGCGGGTTGAGCGACGCGAGCCCGTAGTCCCCGCGGTCCGACAGCCGGAGGACGAGCTTGTCCTCGACCAGGGTCGCCATCCGGCTGGAGAGCAGTTGGCGGTCCCCGGTGACGACGAGGTGGATGCCGACGCTCGCGCCCTCGCGCAGCAGGGTCATCACCTGGTCCGTCGGGGCACCGTGGTCGAGTTCTCCGAGGGAACCGACGAAGCCCTCCCACCGGTCGAGCATGAACACGACGTGGGGGAGCCGCTCGGCCGGCACCACTGCAGCGGCGCGCTGCTCGACGATGCTCGCGAACCCGCCGTCTGCCAGGACCTGCTGCCGCCGGGCGAGCTCCTGCGTGAGCTTCGTCAGGAGGCGCTGCGCCCGCTCGGTCTGCACCCGCTGCACGACCGCGCCGGCGTGCGGGAGGGCCTGGATCGGCAGCAGTGCGCCGTTGCCGCAGTCGAGCGCGTACACGTGGACATCGGCCGACGAGGTGTTCCGCGCGATGGCCGCCGCGATGGTGCGGAGGACCTGCGAGCGGCCGCTCCGCGGGGCGCCGACGACGTACAGGTGGCCGTCGGAATCGAGGTCGAAGCTGCGCACCCGCTGGGCCTGCTCGGCCGGGAAGTCCTGCAACGCGAACGGCAGCGGGGTCAGCCGGGCGTCGGTCACGGTGCTGTCGTCGAGCTGCCACGCACGGTCGTTGAGGTCGGTGAAGAGCAGGGTCTCCGGCAGGGCGTCGAGCCACGGCCGGTACGGTGCCGGCCCGCCGAGGTCGACCGCGGCCTGGGTGACGGCGCTGACGAGCTCCTGCAGGTCGGTGCGCTCGTCGGTGTGCTGCTCCTGCGACTTGGGCGGCGCCGGCGGGGTGGTGCCGAGCGCGGACCACGAGACGGCGCCGGCCCAGACCTGCTTCCGCTGCGTCGACTGCCCGGGACGGCGGCCACCGACGCGACCGGACTGGAACGGCAGCAGCGCACCGGCGCCGAGCCGGATGTACCCACGGCCCGGCGTGCTCTTCTGGATCTGCGCCGCATCTCCGGCGTCGATCACGTCGGTGCTCTCGCTCGAGTCGGTGACCCGCAGCGCGATCCGCAGGTTCGTGTTCGCGCGGATGTCGTTCGACACGACGCCGGTCGGACGCTGGGTGGCGAGGATGAGGTGGATGCCGAGTGATCGGCCGCGTTGGGCGATGTTGACGAGCCCCGTCACGAAGTCGGGCAGCTCCCGCACCAGGCTCGCGAACTCGTCGATCACGATGAGCAGGCGCGGCATCGGCGGCAGGGGCTCGCCACGGCTGAGGCGGTCGAGGTAGTCCTCGATGTCCTTCGCCGCCGCATCGGCCAGCAGGTGCTCGCGACGCCGGAGCTCGGCGCCGAGGGACTCGAGTGCCCGCTCGACCAGGTGCGTGTCGAGGTCGGTCACCATGCCGACGGTGTGCGGCAGCGGTGCGAAGTCGCGGAACGCCGCGCCGCCCTTGTAGTCGATGAGGACGAAGTTCATGCCCTCTGGCGTGTTCGTCGCCGCGAGCGAGGCCACGATCGTCTGCAGGAGCTCCGACTTGCCGGAGCCCGTGGTGCCCGCGACCAGCCCGTGCGGGCCGTCCTTCCGCAGGTCGAACGCGAACGGACCGTCGAGGCTCTCCCCGACGACCACCTCGGTCGTCCGCGGTCGGGCGGTCCACTTCCCGGTGATCGCCCGGGCCGTCGGCGGTTCGAGCAGCATGACGTCGAGCAACCGCGACGAGGTTGGCAGGCCGCCGGCATCGCTCTCGTCGTCGGCGTCGACCATCGGTGCGACCGCACGGGCGACCGTCTCGAACCAGCCGTCCGGGATCCGGTCGGGACGCACGTCGGTGACCGTCGCCTGGCGTTGGGCAGCCACGCGGATGCGCTCCGGGCCGACGGTGACGACGACCGAGCACTCCTCCGGCAGCAGACGCGCCTCTTCCTCGATGCAGACGGACCGGACGCCGACCGCCGGACCTTCCTTGAGGATGCGGATGAGGCCGGGCAGCGCGCGGAGCCGTCGAGCGCCGTCGAGCACGACGACGATGTCCGGACCGGGGATGCCGCGCAGGTTGGACTCCCGCATCGCCCGCTGTCGTGCATCGATCAACTGACCGACCTCGGCCACCCGGGCGCCGAGCGTCTCGGCGTCGTTGCCGATGGCGATCACCGCGTCCTGCCCGAAGCCCGGACGGGCCTGCGGGATCCACCGTAGCCACGCCCACTCGTCAGCCGACCGGGTGTCGGTCAGCACGACGAACTGGGTGTCGCGCGGGCTCTGCAGCACCGCGAGTTGCGCGACGAACCACGACGTGAGGTGGCGGGTGTGCTCGTCACGACCCGCGACGCCGACGACGCCCTGCACGCCGAGGTCGACGACCACCGGCACGTCCTCCGCCAGCTTGTCCACGGCACGACGGTGCTCGAGCGCCGCCGGGTCCTCGAGCACGACACCCGACGGCACGTCAGCGGTCCCGACGCGGAGCGTCAGGTAGTCCGGATCGGTCCGGCGTCGCTCCCACAGGCGGGCGCGACGCCGCAACGCGACGTCGAGCACGGTCGCGGGGTCGGGTGCGCTCGTCCGCAGCTCGCGCTGGTACCGGACCACTGCCTCCAGGGCGTCCGCCTCGACCGCCTTCTTGGTCTCCTCGTACTCGGCGACGCGCTGCTTGTGGGTCTTCTTGCCGTTCCGGCGGTCCCACCAGGCGTTGCCGAACATGATGATCGGCGACATCAGACCGAACGCGAGGTACGCGACGTTGTGGAAGATCGAGATCATCACGGCGGCCATGCCCAGCGGCGCGAGCGCCGCGATGATCGGGATGGAGCGCCGCGACTGCTGCGCCGGCACGGCCGGCAACTTGAACACGGAGGGGTGGTCCTCGGGCAGGAGCCGCGGCGGCCGTGTGTAGTCGAGCGAGCCGCCGCCGGCGGTCAGGGTGATCGCTGCTCGGTCGGCGTCCGGCACCGCGACCGACAGCAGGGTGTCGCCGATGGTGACGATGCTGCCCGGCTCGACCGGGGTCTCGTCGTCGATCTCGGCGCGGTCCACCAGTACCGTGGCGCCTTCGGTCGGCGTGATCGTGAACCGACGGTTGAGGTCGAGCCGCAGGATCGCGGCGTACTCCGGTGCGCTCCGGTCCGGCAGGGGCACGGTCGCGTCGGGCGCTGAACCGACGTGGGCGATGCCGGCGTCGAGCACCACGACGGTGCCGGCGCCAGGTCCGCCGACGATGCGGACGCTCGGCAGGTCACCGGGCAGTGGGAGCACCGGGGCCGGGGCCCCGAACGTCAGCCGAGCACCCTCGAGCAGGACGCCGTCACCGATGCGGGCGTGCGGGGTGGTCGGAACCGCGTCGACCGCGACGTCGACGATCGCCGCGGCCCCGTGGCCGAGCCGCTTGGCGACGACCTCGACGACCTCGCCGAGCAGGGTGTCCTCGTCGCACTCCACCACGAAGTCGGCGGAGGCGCTCGATGGAAGGTGGCTCGCGGTGAACGTCAGGCGCACGTGTGGCGCCCCGCACCGGAAATCGTGGTCGTCGTGGTCGCAGCGCGGTGGTCGGACGAGGCCCCCCGCAGCGTCATGCTGCCGCTCATTCGTCGATTCTCGCAGGTTCCCCGGTCGGGCAGGTCGTGTTGCGTCCGGATTGTGGATGGGCGCTCGGCCTGGAGGCGCGGTGTGGGGGAGCGGGTCGGTTCACCTCGACGCGGGCTCAGTGCAGCCCCCATCGGTCACGTCGCGCCGTGGATGCGTCGGACACGAACGGCCAGGTCATGCGCTGCAAGTGCGCGGGCGGTGCGCCGCCGCCAGCGGGCGTCGTCATCGTCCGCCCCTCGAAGGACGGGATGCCTTCAGGTGACGACTTCCGATGACGACGCCGACGACCAACGCGATCGCCCACACGACGTACCGGATGAGCCACGCGGTCGGTCCGTCCCAGGGACCCGTGTCGTACTTGCCACCTGGGAGGAGGGAGACGCCGACACCGATGGCCAGCACGATCACCGTGTCGCGGGCGAATGCGGCCCAGCGGCGTCCGGGTGTGCGGGGGAGCCGTCGTGTCATCGCTTCCTTCGCGGGTCGGTGGTCGTGGTCGTGGTGGTTGTCGTGGTCGTTCTCACTCGGCGTCTGGAGTGAGCACCAGCCCGAGGGCGAACTGGTCGGCCAAGGGCGCAGCGAACGACTCGTCCGCACGCTTCGGGATGAACGTGGTCAGGACGGCGGTCAGCGGATCGGGTAGCTGTCCGATGGGCTGCACCCATCGGATCGTCGTGGACGGAACCGCGCGGCGCAGGAGTGAGCGAGCCGGTGTCTCCGTCCGGTCGAGGATCCTTGTTGCGGGGCCGAGTGCCGTCGTGACGGTGGACACATCGGCATCCGCTGTCCGTTCGGCGAGCGGGAGGAGTGCGTCGTCGACCGCCCGGGCTGCAGCATCGAGTCCTGGGAAGTACTGGATGACCGTGTAGGCGAGTATCTCGATGGTCGGGGCGTCGGTCGTCAGGACGAAGAAGTCGTGGGCATCGACGTCGTTTCGCAGTCGTGCCAGTTCAGTCATCGCCGACTCGAGCGATCCTGCGACACGCTTCGGAACAGGCCGGTGGATGTGGCTGATCACGTTCGCTGTTGCGGCGCGCCCCGCGGTGGCCGGGTCGCCCTCGATGAACCTCGTCCAGGCGTTGACGTAATCGAATTCGAGTCCCATCAGGAGTTCTCCCTTCTCGGCTGTCCGGTCAATTCCTGCATCCCGTTGCGAGCCAGCGCCCGATGCTCGTCACTCCACGCCGGGACTGGATGGCACGGCGACGGTACAGCGACCAGTGCAACGCCACACTCGCGAAAGCAAGCGCTTCCGCGTAGCAGGCGGTCCCCGGGTCTCCGACCGCGAGGAACCCGACTGCCACGGCGGAGAGGAGGACGAACCAGCCGACAACAGACCCGAAGGTCCGAGAAGGCCGGAAACCTCGAGGAGGCGGTTCGACAGGGGGCAGTCGTCCGCCGAGCTCGGTACCGATGACCGCGAGCAGGATCACGACGGACGCGGAACCGAACGAGAGGGCGATCCCCCATGTCAGCGGCCCTCCGATCTTCGCGAAGACCGAGACCATCAGTTGCAGGATCGTCGCACCGCCCACGGCGGTGAGCGGGACGACCCCGAGCGAGGTCCACGCGATGAGTGATGTGCCAGGAACGGCGGCACCGCGGTGCGGGTCGAAGCACACGTCCGCAGACCTGCGTCGGTCGCTGCCTGCATCTCGGATCACCGAGAGCTCTCGGAGCAGTTCGTCGATGTCGGACTCGGGCCAGGACGCGAACGGCAGCTCGGCGCGGACGACGTCCGTCCCGTCGATCAGTACCGCGCGAGCCTGCTTCCCGCGGACCGTGCGCGCACGAACGACAGCCGACGCGGATGAGGTCGCTTGCGGTGTGGACAGCAGGACGGATCGGCCGCGTCCGTCGTCGATCACGACCATGCCGCTCGCGACTGAGATGCCGGCTCGCGCTCGGAACCACCCGGGCCCGGATCTCGGACGAACCACCGTGGTCCCGATCCGCAGTCGCGTTCGACGTCGTCCTCGGACACTGAGCGCGACGTTCACCAGAGCGGCTGCTGAGACGGCCGCACTCAGCCAACCCAGCACCGCGACGCTGCCGCCCCACCCTCGGCCGAGCAGCGCGAACGCGATGGGGACGGGAACGAGCGCGATCGCCTGCAGGAGCGCGACCACGAAGGTGCGCCGTCGGGCGCGGCGTGCTGCGGTGTCCGGAAGCGGGACGTGGACGACGGCACTCGCTGTCTGGAAGCCCGTCATCGCGTCCGGATCGAACGCGATCTCGAGACCGAGTCGGTCGGCGAGGTCGTCGAACCCGCTTGATGACACTGCTTGGCGAGCCGTCGCCGGAGCGGCAGGCTCGATCCACCACACGTCCAGTGGGAACACGTTGGTGCTGTCGTCGCTGATCAGGACAACCGCCCCGACGGAGGTGACGACGCCGATCTCCCGTGGCAGTGCCGTGGCGGGAGCCCATGCCGCTCGGCGGATGCCGGAGCAGAGCGTCTCGATGCGGCCGTCCGATCGGACCGAGAAGACCGTGCCATCGACGACGGTCAGACCGATGAACTGGTCACGCGCCGCTGCCCGATCACTGACGACCGCGCTGCGGACGACGAGTTCAGGGAGATCAGTGGACAACGTCGATGCCGTTCGCTACCAGATCGACGTGACGGGCGACCCAATCGGCATAGACCAGTTGTGTTGTGTTCGAGTGCACGCACAACATCATGTCCGCGGGGAGGACCCACGACCAACTGAGGCTCTCGCTCACGATGGTGGCATTCGGTTCGTCGCGCCTCGGCGCTGTGATGGCGGCTCGTTGTCGAAGTCGAAGCGCTCGGCCGAGCGTCGTGTTGCGCATCGCCTCGTCGCTCTCGATCGGATCGTCGTAGCGCGCGGCTCGACGGACGACACCCGGCGCAGCACCTCCGAGGGGTCGGAGCGTGAGCGCGATCCAGGACGCGATCGAATCGTCGACTTCGTCGAGGAGGGCCCATGCGGCATCTGCTCCCCGCGCAGCCAGCAGCTGGCCGAGCTCGGAAAGGTCCTCGCGATCCGTCGTGGCGAGGTCCTCGCTGGTCTGGACGCGGTTCGACACGATCCCGAGCGGGGCCATCACGGTGGTGACAGGGACCTCCAGCCGCGTCGTCATCGTGTCCACCCGAACCCTGCCATGAGCACGTCGAAGTGCCCGACACGTGCTTCGACGTCCGTGGGGCCGGGAGCCGTCAGCGAAACGAGGACGAAGGTCCCCTGCTCACCCGGGATGGGAGCGAGGTAATCGACCGTTGTCGTTGACACCTCGACGTCGGCGTTGTCTGCGACGAATCGGTTCAACGCCTCCAGCGAGCGCTGGGACGGCGCGGAGAGGAGACCGATCCCGGTGGCAGGGGGCCCTGCGGCGCGGAGTGCTGCTCCGGCAGTCTCGCTGACTTCCTTCCGAGCACGGATCATCTTGCCCGCGGGGAAGTCGACGACCCGCGCGTCACCCGAGTCGCTGAGCGCCTCTGCGAAGACCTCGAGCGGCAGGGCGCCGACGGTCACGCCGAAGTGCGCCACGGAGACCGAGAAGCTCATCGGCAGCCGGACACCGCTGACCTCGCCCTCGAAGGAGTACATGTCGACCGCTCCTGCGTCGGCGGCGGCGCCGAAGGACTGGCGAAGGTCGTCTCTGAGCCGGCGTCTGGCGATGGCACCGTCCGAGTCTCCGAAGCGCCCGCGCGGGATCGTCCGCTCGACCGTCTGGTCGACGACGTGGTCGAGGTCACCGGAGAGACGGGTCCGGATCCACCCTTCCGGGAGTTGCAGGCGGTAGCCGGTCACAGAGAGCCGACCTGCACCGACGTCGCGTTCTTCCAGTAGTTGCCGGAGAAGAGGTCGCCGAGGTCGTCAGCAGCGTCGACGACGCCGTCGTAGATGCCCTTCGCCCCGAGTACCGAGGCGGTCACGGCTGGGAGCAGGATCTTCGGCAGCATCTCCTGAGCGATCGGCCCTCCGCTCGCAAGCCGGCTGATGAGCACCGGCGCGATCGCACCGTTGGTGAGCGTGTTGTCGAAGAACTTGACCAAGGCCTTGTCGCCGACCGCTGCCGCGCTCGCTCGCAGTTCGGCGTACTTGGCAGAGAAGACCGGTCCCTCCGGGATGCCGGCCGCTCGCGCGCTGTTCGCAGCTCCGCGTGCGCCGGACTGCAGGGTCGACCGTGTCAAGGCCGGTAGCGCGGACGCAGCAGTCTTCGCGGCTCCGAGACCTACAGCGGACGCCGCGACGCCGACGGCCGCCCACGCCACATCCGATGCTGTGGCGTCTCCGGCGGCGGCCTGCGTTGCAGTGATACCGAACGTCAGACTCGCCACGACGAGACCGGCGACGGCGAACGCGATGAGGTTGACGCCCGGGATCGCGAAGGCGACGATGACCGCGGCCACCACGAGGACGAGGGCGACCACGTTCAGGATGCTCTTGATCGCCTCGAGCACCCCCTTGGCATCGTGGATCGCCTGCTTCACGTGGTCGAACCAGCCGTCCTTCATCCCGTCGTCCGCACCGTCCCGGATGCGGCTCGCGACGCGGTCGGAGAGGTCCCCGTACTCGCCTGCCAGCCCGGACGGGCCAGCGATCCGGTGGATGATCGCCTTCGCCGCGTCGATGTCGCCCTGCGCCGCACTCAGCGCGCGGTCCTGCGCGTCGACCTGGTCTTGGTGGTCCGGGCTGTCGGCCTCGGCGGTGATCGTCTGGTTCGCCGCCGCGCGGTGCGCATCCCGCGCGTCCTGCGCCTGCACCAGGGCCGCGTCGGCCTCGCGCTGGAGCCCCTCGAGCCCGTTCGCCCAGTCGTCGAGCGCCGCGGCGAGCTGGGTGTAGCGCCCCTTCGCCTTCTCGATGGCGCCGGCGAGGTCACCGGCCGAGTCGCGGAACTTCGTACCCGACTCGCTCTCCCAACCCTCGCCGTCCTTGAGGGAATTGAGGCGGTTGACCTGCTCGGTGATGGCCCGTTCGATCGAACGAGCGCCCGATGCGGACTGGCGGATCTCCGTGGGATCGCCGGGCACCGGGTCGATCGGCAGGTCGACGGCGCTCCAGTCGGTGGGACGCGCCATCAGCTGTCCTTCCCGAGGATCTTGTTGGCGAGTTCGACCTCGGTCTCCGTGAAACCGTCGTGTGCGCTCTCAGCCATCTCGGCGACCGCCTTGATGGACTCCTGGAGTCGCCCCCGGCGGATGTCCCAGTTGCTGGCGAACTCGTCGATCGCACTGACGATGGTCGACGAGCCGACCCCGGACTTGTAGTCAGCAGCAGTCGAGGCGACGTGTTCGAAGTCGCCGTGCAGCCTCGATAGATCAGCTGCCAGGCCGCCGATCATGTCGAGATCGAGTTTGAGCGTGCCGCCCACGGTCCCCCCCGTTGGTCAAGTCGTCGTTCGAAGCGTGTGCTGCCGGAGCAGCGAGAGCGGTGGCCGGCATCCGAAGACGCCGGCCACCACGGTTCCGAGCCGGTCTCAGCCGATGCTGGACGCGAGCTGCTCGTCGGTCGACTCGAGGGTGTTCGCCGCGCTCTCGAGGAACCCGGCCATGCCGTCGATGGCCTGGATCGTCTGCGTCGCGCCGGAGTTGAACTCCGAGTACGTCGAGTCGAACGCCTTCGAGGACTTGTCGGTGACGTAGCCCGACGAGACGAGGTTGTCGATCTGGCTCTTGAGCTGGCTCAGCTGGTCCTCGATGGCCTTCTGGCCGTTGCGAAGCTGCGAAGCCTGGTTGCGAAGATCGTCGTAGGTGACGTTGACGTTGGCCATGGCGCATGCCCTCCCGATGCGTATGTGAAGTACCGGGCGACCCCCGGCGCGATTCGACCATACTGGATCGCGTTGCATCTCGCACCACTTCTGAACAATCACCAGAACGAGGGGTACACGGTGGCTCGACGCCGGAAGGACGACGACACTCCGAGACGTCCGGTCGTGACGCGTGCCGACGTCGAGCGCGACCGACAGGCCGGGTACCTGTCCCGGGCATGGGTGCTGCCAGCGGCTCCGGTGTCGGACGACGAGCCGGACGCCGTCGTCCGGACCGAGCAGCCGCTGCCGACGATCGGCATCGTGCCGCGCCTCGTGCTCGAGGTCGCGCCGGGCACCGTCGTGCCGCTCGACCAGCCGGTCGTCGTGGGACGACGCGTCCCGACCGCGCCGGGGCGACGAGCCGTGCTGCTCGACGACCCGGGGAAGTCGGTGTCGCGCGAGCACGCCGCGATGCGGCCGACGGGGGACGGCGGCCTGGTGGTCGAGGACCTCGGATCGTCGAACGGCACGGTGGTCGTCCGCGCCTCCGGTGCCCAGGAACCGAGCGTGGGCGGTGCGCAGGTCATCGCCCGGCCCGGTGACGTCGTGATGGTGGGGGACTACGCCGTGCGGGTACTCGCCGGCTGAGCAGCAGTAGCAGCAGCACCAGCAGCAGCGCCAGCAGCAGCGCCAGCAGCAGCGCCAGCAGCAGTGGCGTGTCGCCCGGCCGTCCGCCGCATCGCCCGCAGCAGCAGCGGACCCGGCAGCCGCAGCAGGGCCCCGGGCAGGACCGACCGCACCCAGCTGACCACGGCGACCGTGCGCTGGAACCGACGGTGCTCGCGCGGCCCCCACGCGAACCCGTAGGCGGTCCGCAGCCGTTCCGGCAGCATCCCGACCGTGACGATCCGGACGAGCGGCATCGCGGCACGCACCCAGAACGGCGCGAAGCGCGGGTGGAGCAGGTCCCGCACCACGCCGCGGGCGTCGTCGGTGACCTCGAGCCGCTCGAGGGCGTCGGCCCAGTACTCGTCGAAGGCCGCGACGGAGGTCGGCCAGCGCTCGGCGGGCACCCGCAGCGTCGTCGCGATCGGGGCGTACGCGGCGAGGACGTCCTCCGCGCGTTCCGCCGTGACGGGAGCGCCGAACAGGTCGTGCGCCCGACGAGCCGAGTCGAACAGGGTCGCGGCCACCCACAGCTGCCGGTCGACCTCGTCCGCGCCGGTCACGGGCGCATGGGCCCGGTTCACGAAGCCGGCGGCGATCGCGGCGTCCCGCTCCGTGCCGGAGACGACGGCGTACACGAACATCAGGGTGTGGGCCAGCCGCTGCTGCGGTCGACGGGCGAAGTCCGAGTGCCGGCGGACGCCCGCCGCGACGACCGGGTCGGCGATCTGCAGCAGGATGGCACGGCCGCCCGCGGCCACGGGCGTGCTGTCACCGAGGAACCGACGCAGGCTGCGGTCGTGGACGTGACCGGACGACGGACGGGAGGTGAGCCCCACCAGCCGGTTCCGGCGCACCGCGCCAGCGGGGTGACGGCCGTGACTGGAGGGACGTGGCGGGCCCGGCACCGGGCCTCCAGGCTGCGGGGTGGTCACGACGCACCCCGTCGGCGTCGCGCCCGCAGGACGGGGACGAGATCAGCGGCGATCGCCGCGACGAGCGTGATCGCGCCGGTCGCGAGGGCGATCACCAGGTACGTGCCGTCGACCCGGACGGCGCCCGTCAGGGCGAGCAGGGTCGCGACGAGCCAGATCGCGGGGAGCGGCCACAGGCGACTCGGTGCTCCGGCGACGACGGCTCCGACCACCGCGACCGCGAGGAGCGGGACCCACCGTCCTGCCGGCTCGGACTGCGCGGCGAGGTGTGCGGAGGCCGCGACGAGCAGCATCGCCGCGATCGCCACCAGCCGGGCGGCCGACGGCGTGCTGCGGACGCTGGCTCGGACGCGACGGAACACGGCCCGATGCTACGGGCCGTGTTCCGCGGATCCCTGGGGATCGCTGGTCAGGGGAAGCGGATCAGAGCGGCTTGGTGCCGAGGTCGTCACCCAGGTCCGGCCGGTCCTCGTCGGCGTCGTGCTCCCACAGGTCGGGCGAGCCCTCGCGCGGGGAGCCGCCGGTCGGACCGTCGTCGGTACCGTCACCGGGCTGCGGCTCGACGGTCTCGCCGGCGACGGCGTCGTTCGTCACGGTCTCGAGGGACTCCTCGGACTCGTCCACCTCGTACGGGCCGACGTGCTCGCGGTCGATGTCGTCGTCGCGGCGCTGCTGGGCCTCGAAGTCGTCGACGGGGCTGATGCCGGGATCGCTCATGGTGTCCTCCTGGGTGTGGGTGGTGCCGGGTGTCTGATGGTGTTCAGGCGCTGACGAAGTGGACGTCGCCGGAGCCGAGCGCGAGCTGCTCCGCCAGACCCTTCTCGTCGGTCGCGCCCCAGCGTTCGGCGATCTTGCCGTCACGGAACTTCGAGACCTGGATGCCGCGGACCTCGAAGGTGCGACCCGTCGGCGCGTGGCCCTGGAACGGACCGGTGTGGGTCCCGCGGATCGTGAACACCGCGGTGATGTAGTCGTCCGTGACGACGAGCGGGTCGGGCTCGAGCGTGAGGTCCGGGAACGCTGTGGTGAACTCGGTCCAGAAGTCGACGATCCCCGCGAGGCCGGGCTGCTGGTCGGGCGCGGGGTCGTGGTCCACGACGTCCTCGGCCCACACCTCGGGGAAGCGGTCGAAGGCGCGCGCCTCCAGGATCTCGCCGAGTCGTTCCTGCGCCTGCTGGTTCCGTTCCGCGGTCATGCGGGGTCCTTCCGTCGGGGTCTTCTGGTGTACGCCGGTCCCCCTGGGACGACCCGGAACGCCGAGGGAGTTCACCTCGACGTCACCTGCTCGTCACGACGGCCGTGCACACTGCCGGTGCTCGGGGGAGTGGAGCGCGGTCGCCGACGGGTGGTCGAGCGACCGCGCCTTCCCCCGTGGGTCGCGGGGGCGGATCAGACCCGCTGGAGCAGATCCCGCTCGGCGATGTCCGCCAACGCGAGCGTGCGGTACCCGGCGGACTCGAAGAAGACGGTGATGCGGTCCTCCTCCGTGCTCATCACCACGCCGGTGCCCCACTCGGCGTGCTCGACGCGGGCATCCGGCGGCCAGACGTCGTCGTTCGCGCCGTCGGCCACGTGGGCTCCGCCGTTGAGGGCCGTCCCCGACGAACAGGTGTCGCAGTTGCCGCACGGCTCCGGGAGCTCGTCGCCGAAGTAGCCGAGAAGGAACTGCCGTCGGCACCCGGTCGTCTCGGCGAGTTGGCGCATCATCGCGATGCGGGACTCCTCGACCCGTTCGCGCTCCGCCGCGCGGTCCGCCGTTGCGCGGGCCGCGTGGGCCGCGGTCGCCGGGCCGTCCGGCACCCGCGTGACCCCGTCGACGTCGTCGCGCAGGACGCCGGCGTCGAGCAGGGCGTTGAGGGCACGGCCGGCGGTGCGGGACGACAGACCGGAGGCCTCCGCGAGCGCCGACCGGGCAATCGGGCCGGTGGCCGGGAACGCGTCGAAGACGGCGCGGACCGACGCGGGTCGGGGCGAACCGGACGCGAAGAACGTGCGCAGGCCGAAGTCCTCGGCCCGGTAGTGCAGGGTCGCGCCGGCCGGCTCGGCATCGCGGCCGGCCCGCCCGATCTCCTGGTAGTAGGCGTCGACCGACTCGGGGACGTCGGCGTGCACGACGAAGCGGACGTCGGGTTTGTCGATGCCCATGCCGAACGCGCTCGTGGCGACCACCACGTCGACGTCGCCGTCGAGGAACCCCGTGTGGACCGCCTCGCGCTCCGCCACCCGCATGCCGGCGTGGTACGGCCGCGCGCGACGACCGCGGGCGGCCATCGCGTCGGCGTACTCCGTCGTCGCGGCGCGGGTGGCGACGTAGACGACGGTGGCCCCGTCGAGTCCGACGACCTGGTCGACCACGGCCGCGCGCTTCTCGGCGTCCTCCGCGTGCCGGACCACCTCGAGCCGGATGCCGGGGCGGTCGAACCCCGAGGCGAGCACGAACGGGTCACGCATGCCGAGCCGTTCGACGATGTCGTCCCGCACGGGAGCGGAGCCCGTCGCGGTCAGTGCGAGCACCGGCGGCCGGCCGAGGCGTTCCACGACCTCGCCGAGCGCCAGGTAGTCCGGTCGGAAGTCGTGCCCCCAGGACGAGATGCAGTGCGCCTCGTCGACGGCGACGAGCGCGACACCGGCGTCGCGGAGTCGTTCGAGCACGTCGTCCTTCACCAGCTGTTCGGGTGCCAGGAACACGTAGCCGACCTCGGCAGCGGCGACCGCGTCCCAGGCCTCGGCGACGTCCCGGGCCTTCCTTGTGGCGTTCATCGCGACCGCGCGGGGAGCGTCCACGTGGTGCTCGAGTCCGACGACCTGGTCCTCCTGCAGCGCCACGAGGGGCGAGACGACGATGACGACGCCCTCCAGCTCGAGGCCGGCGACCTGGTAGATCGCCGACTTTCCCGATCCGGTCGGCATCACGGCGAGCGCGTCGCGCCCGTCGAGCACGGCGTCGATGACGGATTCCTGGTCGGGGCGGAGGTGCCAGCCGAACACGTCGGCGGTGCGGGTACGGAGTGCAGCGTTCACCGATCCACCGTGCCGGGAGCTCGCTGGGGAACGGGCCGGGATAGCGCGCACCGGACGTCCACGGTCCGGCGCTAGGCTGGCTCCCGGCCGTTGTCTCGACATCGAGCGACCCTCGATGTGGAGTGCGCGACCGGGAAACCGATGCCGATCGCACGTACCGTGCGGGAAGAAGAACAGCGTGGATCTTTTCGAGTATCAGGCCAGGGACCTCTTCGAGTCCTACGGCGTCCCCGTACTGCAGGGGATCATCGCCGACACCCCGGAAGAGGCGAGAGTGGCGGCCGAGAAGATCGGTGGCGTCGTGGTCGTCAAGGCCCAGGTGAAGGTCGGTGGGCGCGGCAAGGCCGGCGGCGTCAAGGTCGCGAAGACCCCCGACGAGGCGTTCGAGCACGCCCAGGCCATCCTCGGGCTCGACATCAAGGGCCACACCGTCAAGCGCGTCATGATCGCCCAGGGCGCGGACATCGCCGAGGAGTTCTACTTCTCCGTGCTGCTCGACCGGGCCAACCGCTCCTACCTCTCGCTCACCAGCGTCGAGGGCGGCATGGAGATCGAGCAGCTCGCCGTCGAGAAGCCCGAGGCGCTCGCCCGCGTCGAGGTGGACCCGCTCACCGGGATCGACGTTGCCGCCGGTCGCGCGATCGCCGAGCAGGCCGGGTTCCCGGCGGAGCTCGTCGACCAGGTGGCCGACGTCTTCTCGAAGCTCTACGACGTCTACAAGGGCGAGGACGCCACGCTCGTCGAGGTGAACCCCCTCGTCCGCACCGGCGACGGCCAGATCCTGGCGCTCGACGGCAAGGTCTCGCTCGACGAGAACGCCGACTTCCGCCACCCCGCGCACAAGGACCTCGAGGACTCCGCCAGCGAGGACCCGCTCGAGGCCAAGGCGAAGGCCCACGGCCTGAACTACGTCAAGCTCGACGGCCAGGTCGGCGTCATCGGCAACGGTGCGGGCCTCGTCATGTCGACGCTCGACGTCGTCGCCTACGCCGGTGAGCGCCACGGCGGCGTGAAGCCCGCGAACTTCCTCGACATCGGCGGCGGCGCCTCGGCCGAGGTCATGGCCAACGGCCTCGACGTCATCCTCGGCGACCCGCAGGTGAAGAGCGTCTTCGTGAACGTCTTCGGTGGCATCACCGCCTGCGACGCCGTCGCGAACGGCATCGTCGCCGCCCTCGGGATCCTCGGCGACGCGGCCACCAAGCCGCTCGTCGTGCGCCTGGACGGCAACAACGTGGAAGAGGGCCGACGGATCCTGGCGGAGGCAGCGCACCCGCTCGTCACCGTCGCCGCGACCATGGACGACGCGGCCGAGCAGGCCGCCGAACTCGCCGCTGCCGCGGCCTGAAGGGACTGACCATGTCGATCTTCCTCAACAAGGACTCCAAGGTCATCGTCCAGGGCATCACCGGCGGCGAGGGCACCAAGCACACCGCCCTCATGCTCAAGGCCGGCACCCAGGTCGTCGGTGGCGTCAACGCCCGCAAGGCCGGCACCACCGTCACCCACGGTGACGTGTCGCTGCCCGTCTTCGGCACCGTGCGCGAGGCCATCGACACCACCGGTGCCGACGTCTCCATCGTCTTCGTGCCGCCGGCCTTCGCCAAGGACGCCGTGCTCGAGGCCATCGATGCCGCGATCCCGCTCGTCGTCGTCATCACCGAGGGCATCCCGGTGCAGGACGCCGCCGAGTTCTGGGCGCACGCCAAGGCGCTCGGCGGGAAGACCCGCATCATCGGCCCGAACTGCCCCGGCATCATCACCCCGGGGGAGTCGCTCGTCGGCATCACCCCGGCGACGATCACCGGCAAGGGCCCGATCGGCCTTGTCTCGAAGTCAGGGACCCTGACCTACCAGATGATGTACGAGCTGCGGGACCTGGGCTTCTCGACCGCCATCGGCATCGGCGGCGACCCGGTCATCGGGACGACGCACATCGACGCGCTCGCCGCGTTCGAGGCCGACCCCGAGACCGAGGCCATCGTGATGATCGGTGAGATCGGTGGCGACGCCGAGGAGCGCGCAGCCGAGTTCATCAAGGCGCACGTCACGAAGCCGGTCGTCGGCTACGTCGCGGGCTTCACCGCCCCCGAGGGCAAGACGATGGGCCACGCCGGAGCGATCGTGTCCGGTTCCGCCGGCACCGCCGAGGCGAAGAAGCAGGCGCTCGAGGCCGCCGGCGTGAAGGTCGGCAAGACGCCGTCCGAGACCGCCGCGCTGCTGCGCGAGGTCGTCGCCGCCCGCTAGCGGTTCGTCCGTTCCGCTGAACACCGGTGTTCGTTCGTCGAACCGCGTCCTGCGCGTGTTCGTCCGACGAGCACCGGTGTTCTGCGTGGGGTCCCCGCGGCACCGGTAGCATCGCGGCGTGGTCGAGCGGAGCGTGCAGCGGGGTGAACCCGCACGCGTGGGGATCGTGGTCGGGCTCGTGTCGGCACTGGTCGGCATCGGCTTCCTCGCCACCCCGATCCGTGCGGTCGACACCCCGGGAGGCGTGCACCTCTGGAGCATCGCCATCGCTCTGATCGCATTCGGTGCATGGTTCACGTGGGCTGCATTCCTCCTGCCGCGTTCTCGCACGAACCCGAGCCTGCGTCGCGAGGACATCGACATGCCGCACGACCCGGCGATCTACGACCCGGCCGACTACGAACGGCGACCGGGCTACGTGACCGAGGTCGACGGTCGCACTGGCCAGACGCCCATCGCGGTCGCTGTGTCGGTTGCTTCCCTGATGTGCGCGCTCTTCGTCGGCGGACTCATCGGACTCGATCGGTGGATCGCCTGGCCATTCGCGATCGGCATCGCGGTCGTCGCGTGGCAGATCATCACGATCAGCGGGCGCCGTCGGAACTGAGTTCGTCCGGGACCACCCGCTGAGTCTGCTGCGGAGCCGCGCGGCTCACGGCCGAGAGCCGGACTGCCACGTATCCTCGCTGCGATGAACCGCCTGGGAACCGCTCTGCTCGCCGCGATCGAGGCGGTCGTGACGGTCGGCGTCGGCATCGGGATCGCACTGGTCCCGCTCACACTGCTGTGGGGCTTCGAGTACGGCCTGCAGATCGACTGGGACGTGTTCTGGAAGGCCACCGGCAGCGTCTGGCTCGTCGGCCACGGCGTCGACGTCTCGTTCCTGCTCGGGTCCGCGCTGGCGAAGAGCTCGGGGGTCAGCGGTGCCGCCGACCCCATCCACGTGACGCTCGCGGCGCTCGGCTTCGCGGTCGTGACCGCCTGGCTCGGCGCCCGTGCGGGTCGACGCTTCGCGGAGACCGAGCACCGCACCACCGGCCTGCTGGTCGGGACGGCGGTCGTCGCGGCGCTCGGGCTCGGCGTCGCGCTGTCGTCGACCTCCGCAGCCACGCAGCCCACGATCTGGCAGGCCGTGGTCCTGCCTGCTCTGTGGTTCGGGATACCGGCGCTCATCAGTTCGGAGGTCTGCCGACGCCGGCGGGACCTGCCGGCGGACCCCGCCACCCAGCGTGTGCTCGACCTGCTCGACCGCGTGCCCCTGCTCTGGCGTGCGATCGCCGGGTTCGGACTCCGCGCCGGAACCGCCGCCACCGCAGTCGTCGTCGCGTTCGCCGGAGTCGTCGTCGCGCTCCTGCTCTTCACCTCGTTCGCCGAGGTCATCACCCTGTACGAACAGTCACACGCCGGCGTCATCGGCGGCATCGCCCTCACGGTCGGACAGCTCGCGTTCCTGCCGGACTTCGTCGGGTGGGCGACGTCGTGGCTGATCGGCCCCGGGTTCGCCATCGGCACCGGTTCGAGCGTGTCCCCGATCGCCACGACCCTCGGGCCGATCCCCGGACTGCCGGTGTTCGGCGCACTGCCGGCCGCTGGTCACACCTTCGGCCTGGTCTGGATCCTGGTACCGGTGATCGCCGGCTTCGCGATCGGCGGCTTGATGCGCCCGCGACTCGTCCGCGCGCTGGGGAACGCCGACTCCGCACTCCACCGAGCGCTCGCCGGTGTCGCGACGGGCGTCGTCGCCGGTGTGCTGACCGGGCTGATCGCCTGGGTGTCGTCCGGATCGTTCGGCCCCGGACGACTGGCCGACGTCGGCCCGCACGCCCTGGTGGTGGGGGGCTTCGCCGCGCTCGAGATCGGCCTGCCGGCGGTCATCGCCCTCGCCGCGGGCAGCGACCTCGTCCGCCTGCCGGACCGGGGCTGGACACGAGAGCGCTGGACCGAGGCCGACGACGACGAGGCCGTTCGCGGCGGTGCTGACGCGGGGGCGGGCTCGCTGCTCGCCGCGCTCGACCAGGCCGGCGCGGGACGGACCACGGACGTGCACCGGTTCGTGGTCGAGGAGTCCCACGACGGCTCGACCGCTGCTCGCTCGCGCGCCACTGTGGACAGCCCGACGGAACCGATCGCCGACGAGCCGGTCTTGCCTGCGCCCATCGCAACGCATCGGACGCCCCCGCAGGACCCGGACCACGACGTGGAACTGCCGGCCTGGGCGAAGACCGACGCCGTCGCTTCGGAGCGCCTGGCCGACGAGAGCCCGAGTGAACCCCGCTCGTCGGGACGTGCCGCGATGGGTGCCCTGCGCGATCGACTGCACGGTGTCGCCGACGGTGCGCGCGAACGGGCCGGTGGACTCCGCGAGCGAGCCGGTGGACTCCGCGAGCGAGCCGGTGGACTCCGCGACCGCGCCGGTGGACTCCGCGACCGCGCCGGTGGACTCCGCGACCGTGTGACCGGTGCCGACGCCGTCGCCGAGCAGCAGCGCCCGGTACCCGCTCCGGAACGGCCCGCCACGTCGACGTCCACGCCCGACCACACCGACGCGCAGCCGGCGTTCCCGTGGAGCACCGAGGAGTTCGTCGCCGGACGGGACGACGTCGACGACGAACCGGCCGCACCCGAGGCCGCCGCCGCTTCCACCCCGTCGGCCCGGCCGACGAACTGGGACGTCACCGACCAGATCCCCGACGAGGAGCTGCCCTGGTGGCGCCGCCCGAAGGGCGATCGCTAGCGCCGACGTCACGACCCGCGGGTCCCGGTAGGGTTGGTGCCGTGCTCGAACTGGTCGTCCTGATCTCCGGTACCGGGTCGAACCTCCGAGCCCTGCTCGAAGCGACCTTCGACGCCGAGTACCCCGCCCGTGTCGTCGCCATCGGTGCCGACCGTGATGCCGAGGGCCTCGGCCTGGGCGAGGAGTTCTCGATCCCGACCTTCACGGTGCCGTTCTCGCGCTACC
Source organism: Curtobacterium sp. RIT-PI-V (assembly GCF_025642935.1). Classification (NCBI taxonomy): domain Bacteria; kingdom Bacillati; phylum Actinomycetota; class Actinomycetes; order Micrococcales; family Microbacteriaceae; genus Curtobacterium; species Curtobacterium sp. RIT-PI-V. Next base: position 22,731 of record NZ_JANZKM010000021.1, on the reverse strand, counting down.
AGACCCGCGCCGAGTGGGGACAGTCCCTCGCCGAGCAGATCCGACCGTGGTCGCCCGACCTGCTCGTGCTCTCGGGCCTCATGCGCCTGCTGCCCCCGGCCGTGGTGTCCGAGTTCGCCCCGGGCATCATCAACACCCACCCGGCCTACCTGCCCGAGTTCCCCGGCGCCCACGGCGTGCGGGACGCCCTGGCCGCCGGCGTCACCGAGACCGGCGCGAGCGTCATCGCGGTCGACGACGGCGTGGACACCGGCCCGATCCTGGCCCAGGAGCGCGTCCCCGTGCTCCCGGGCGACTCCGAGTCGACGCTGCACGACCGCATCAAGCCGGTCGAGCGCCGCCTGCTCATCCAGACCATCCTCGACATCGCCAACGGCACCACCGACCTGAAGGGCACCCCGAGCGCATGAGCGTGCACGCAGCCGACCCCAGCCTCTACCGCGACCGTGACGTGGTGCCGGTCCGCCGCGCACTCATCTCGGTGAGCGACAAGTCCGGCCTGCTCGAGCTCGCCGGCGCCCTCGCCGAGTCGGGTGTCGAGATCGTGTCGACGGGGTCCACCGCCCAGACCATCCGCGACGCCGGGTACGCCGTCACCGACGTCGCGAGCGTCACCGGGTTCCCGGAGTCGCTCGACGGCCGGGTCAAGACGCTGCACCCGTCGGTGCACGCCGGTCTGCTCGCCGACCTGCGGCTCGAGTCGCACGAGCAGCAGCTCGCCGACCTCGGGATCGCGGCGTTCGAGCTCGTCGTCGTGAACCTGTACCCGTTCGTCGTGACGGTGGCCTCCGGCGCCGACACCGCGACCGTGGTCGAGAACGTCGACATCGGCGGCCCCGCGATGGTCCGTGCGTCGGCGAAGAACCACCCGAACGTCGCGATCGTCGTCTCGCCGTCGTCCTACGCCGAGGTCGTCGAGGCCGTCCGCGCCGGCGGCACCTCGCTCGAGCTCCGCAAGCGTCTGGCGGCCCAGGCGTTCGCGCACACCGCGGCGTACGACACCGCGGTGGCGTCCTACTTCGCCAGCGACGTCGTCGCGGCCGCTGCGGCGCCGACGACCAGCGGCGACATCCAGACACCCGGCGCGTTCGACGAGCACCTCGGCTTCACCGCCGACCTGTCGGCCACGCTCCGCTACGGCGAGAACGCGCACCAGGCCGCCGCGCTGTACACGAGCACCGACGGCGCCGGCATCGCGCAGGCGACGCAGCTGCACGGCAAGGAGATGTCGTACAACAACTACGTCGACGCCGACGCGGCCGTCCGTGCAGCGTTCGACTTCGACACCCCCGCCGTCGCGATCATCAAGCACGCCAACCCGTGCGGCATCGCGATCGCCCCCGCGGACGCCGCCGACCCGATCGCCTCCGCGCACGCCTCCGCGCACGCCTGCGACCCGCTGTCGGCGTTCGGTGGGGTCATCGCCGCGAACCGTCCGGTCACCGTGGCGATGGCCGAGACCGTGAAGGACATCTTCACCGAGGTCGTCGTGGCCCCGGGCTTCGACCCCGAGGCGCTCGAGATCCTGTCGCGCAAGAAGAACATCCGCCTGCTCACGCTGCCGGCCGACTTCACCCTGGCGCCGCGCGAGGTCAAGCAGATCTCCGGCGGCTTCCTGGTGCAGGACGCCGACCGCTTCACGGCGTTCGACCAGTCCACGTGGACCCTGGTCGCCGGCGAGCCGGCCGACGACCAGACCCTCGCCGACCTTGCCTTCGCGTGGAAGGCGAGCCGTTCGGTCAAGTCGAACGCCATCCTGCTGGCGAACCAGGGCGCGAGCGTCGGGGTCGGCATGGGCCAGGTCAACCGGGTGGACTCGTGCCACCTCGCGGTCAACCGCGCCGGTGACCGCGCGACCGGCAGCGTCGCGGCGTCCGATGCGTTCTTCCCGTTCGCCGACGGCCTGCAGGTGCTGCTCGACGCCGGTGTGCGCGCGGTGGCCCAGCCCGGTGGCAGCGTCCGCGACGACGAGGTCATCGCCGCAGCGACGGCCGCGGGGGTCACGATGTACTTCACGGGTGAGCGCCACTTCTTCCACTGATGCGAGCACCGGTTCGTCCACTGAAGTGAACAAATCGCGGCACCCTATTGCGCGCTGAGAGTCACTGTGAATAGTCTGTAAGGCTCCGCGACAGGCAGCCGACGATCCTCCGGGACCGGTGGCACCGCGGACACAACGGTGACGAAGACGACGACTGGAGTGACGATGGACAACATGACCGGAACCGTGGCGACGGCCGCCCGTGCAGGTCTCGTGTCCGTCGTGGGGACCACTCCCGCACGGCGATCCCTGATCGAACCGCGACCGCGCGTCGCGGCCGCCGTCTAGCCAGGCCGTTCCCACGGCCTCGCGGCGCCGCACGACGAGCGTCCGCGAACCACCCGCCTGAACCCGGGGGACGAGTGTCTCCCGGTGCCCTCCGGCCCGACCGACGTCACGCGAGTGACGGCGGAGGCGCGACCACGCGCCCGGCCGATGATCACCACGCAACGCCACACCGAGCCTCCAGGTCGAGGCCGCGCACGCACCGCCTGCCAGCAGCAAGCAAGCAGCAGGCGGCCAGGGCGCAGCGCGACCCGGGGACCCGGCAGACGCATGAGGACGCAACGCATGTCCAAGTCGCCCACCACGGCGCGCCCGTCCACCTTCCGCGCGATCGCGCGGATCCACCCCTACGTGAAGCCCTACCAGGGGCGCCTCATCGGCGGCATGGCCGCAGCGATGGGAGCCTCCTTGGTGGCGCTCGCAATCCCCTACGTCCTGCAGTGGCTCGTCGACGGTCCGCTGTCATCGAAGGACGGCGCACAGATCTGGCCCGCCGGCCTCGGCGTGCTCGCCCTCGGTGTGCTCGAGGCGTTCTTCATCGCCTCGCGCCGCCGGATGGTGATGCGTCCCTCGACGCGGATCGAGGCCAGCATGCGGAACTCGCTGTACGCGAAGCTGCAGGACCTGCCCGTCGCGTTCCACGACCGGTGGGAGTCGGGGCAGCTGCTGTCCCGTTCCGTGTCGGACCTGTCGCTGATCCGCCGCTGGCTGGCCTTCGGTGTCGTCCTGCTCGTCGTGAACGTCGTGACGATCGTCGTCGGCTTCGTCGTGCTGTTCACCTTCGGGTGGCTGCTCGGGCTGATCTTCCTGATCGCGTCGATCCCGCTGTGGATCAACGGGTTGCTGTTCGAGCGTCGGTACTCCGTCGTCGCGCGCCGCAGCCAGGACCAGGTCGGTGACCTCGCGACGAGCGTCGAGCAGTCGGTGCACGGCATCCGCGTGCTCAAGGCGTTCGGTCGCGGCGGGTCGAAGCTCGAGGAGTTCAGCGAGCAGGCCGAAGCGCTCCGTGGAACCGAGATCAAGAAGGCGAAGGCCATCGCGAGCATCTGGCTGTGGCTGCTGCTCGTGCCGGACGTCGCGTTCGCGCTGTGCCTGCTCGCCGGCATCTGGCTGGCGTCGCAGGGCGAGATGACCGTCGGGCAGCTGTTCGCGTTCTTCGCGACGGCGACGGTGCTGCGGTTCCCGATCGAGTCGATCGGCTTCCTGCTCTCGATGACGTTCGACACCCGCACCGCGGTCGACCGGTTCTTCGAGGTCATGGACTCCGAGAACACCATCACGGACCCGAAGGACCCGAAGACGATCGCGGAGCCGCACGGTGCACTGTCGTTCAACGGCGTGCACTTCCGGTACCAGGACTCCGCCCCGCAGTACCCGGACCTGATCAACGGCGTCGAGCTGCAGCTGCAGCCGGGCGAGACCATGGCGCTCGTCGGGCTCACGGGCTGCGGCAAGACGACGCTGCTCTCGCTGGTGCCGCGCCTCTACGACGTGACCGGCGGTTCGGTGACGATCGACGGGGTCGACATCCGCGACCTCACCCGCGAAGAACTGCGACGTCACGTCGGCGTCGCGTTCGAGGACGCCACCCTGTTCTCGACGACGGTGCGGCAGAACGTGCTGCTCGGTCGTCCGGACGTCGACGGTGACGAGGCCGAGGCGCTCATGCGCGAGGCCCTCGACATCGCGCAGGCGTCCTTCGTGGACGACCTGCCCGACGGCGTCGACACGCGCGTCGGTGAAGAGGGCCTGTCGCTGTCCGGTGGACAGCGACAGCGTCTGGCGCTCGCCCGTGCGATCGCGGCGCGGCCGTCGGTGCTCGTGCTCGACGACCCGCTGTCGGCGCTCGACGTCGACACCGAGGCGCGGGTCGAGGCCGGCCTCCGCCGCGTCCTCGCCGAAACGACGTCGCTCATCGTGGCGCACCGTCCGTCGACGGTGACGCTGGCCGACCGGGTCGCCCTGATGGAGAACGGCGTCATCACCGCCGTCGGGACCCACCACGACCTGATGGCCACCAACGAGCACTACCGCTACGTCATCTCGTCGCTCGACGACGATGACCAGGTCGCACGACAGGAGGCGATGGCATGAGCCAGCAGACGGACCAGGACCTGCCGGGAGGCACGGCACCGGTCACCGACGACGCTGCGGACGCGCAGTCTGCCGCGCCCGTCACCGCCTCGATCACCACCCTGGGCGTGCGCGGCGAGGAGCGCGAGGACTTCACCAAGGCGGAGAGCAAGCGCCTGCGGCGTCGCTCCCTCGCCCTGCTCGGTTCCCTCGCGGCCCCGCTGAAGCTCCGCCTGGTGCTGCTCGGGATCGTCGTCGTGGTCTCCACGGCGGGCACCGTCGCGGGTCCGGCGCTCATCGCGTGGGGCATCGACAACGCTCTGCCCGCGGTGATGGACCAGAACGACTGGGTGCCGGCGTTCGGCGTCGTCGCGACGTACATCGTCGTGGCCGTCCTCGGCGCGGTGCTCACCGCCTGGTACACCGTGCTCGCCGCACGGATCAGCCAGGCGATCCTGTTCGACCTGCGCAAGCGGGTGTTCCTGCACACGCAGCGGCTGTCGCTCGAGTTCCACGAGACCTACACGTCCGGCCGGATCATCTCCCGCCAGACGAGTGACCTCGACTCGATCCGTGAGCTGCTCGACTCCGGGCTGAACCAGCTCATCCAGGGCGTGCTCTACATGGTGTTCACCGCCGTGGCCCTGGTGCTGCTCGACCCGACGTCGGGGCTCGTGCTCGCGGTGTCGCTCGTGCCGCTCTGGTTCCTGATCCGCTGGTTCCAGACGAACTCGCAGACGCTGTTCCGCGCCACCCGCGTCACCTCGGCACGCGTGATCGTGCACTTCGTCGAGACGATGACGGGTATCCGCGCCGTGCAGGCGTTCCGCAAGGAGTCCCGCAACAAGGACGAGTACGGCGGCTTCGTCGAGGACTACCGGCTGGCGAACACGAAGGTGTTCAACCTGTTCGGGACGTTCGACCCGGTGCTCGTGCTCATCGGCAACGCCACGCTCGCCGCGGTCGTCATCGTCGGCGGCTTCCGGATCGTCGGCGGGACGCTCGAGGTCGGTGCGCTGCTCGCGGTCGCGCTGTACGCCAAGCGCTTCTTCGACCCGGCGCAGGAGCTCGCGATGTTCTACAACGGGTACCAGTCGGCCTCGGCGGCGATGGAGAAGATCTCCGGCGTCCTCGAGGAACGGCCGAGCGTGCCGGACCCCGTGAAGCCGACCAAGCTGGCCGACGCCACGGGCAAGATGGACTTCGACGAGGTCGTGTTCGCGTACAACGCGGGCAAGGTCGTCCTGCCGGAGTTCGACCTGCACATCCCCTCGGGGCAGACCATCGCACTCGTCGGGTCCACCGGCGCCGGCAAGTCGACGCTCGCCAAGCTCATGGCGCGCTTCTACGACCCGTCGCACGGTTCCGTGCGGCTCGACGGCGTGGACCTGCGCGACCTCGACACGAAGGACATGCGCCGCGCGATCGTCATGGTCACGCAGGAGGCGTACCTGTTCTCCGGCACGGTCGCGGACAACATCGCGCTCGGCAAGCCGGGGGCCTCCCGCGCCGAGATCGAGGCGTCCGCCAAGGCGGTCGGCGCGCACGAGTTCATCATGGCGCTCCCCGACGGGTACGACACCGACGTGAACAAGCGCGGTGGTCGTGTCTCGGCGGGACAGCGGCAGCTGCTCTCGTTCGCGCGGGCGTTCATCGCGGACCCGAAGGTGCTCATCCTCGACGAGGCCACGGCGTCGCTCGACATCCCCTCGGAGCGGCTGGTGCAGGAAGGGCTCGAGACCCTGCTCGCCGACCGCACCGCGGTGATCATCGCGCACCGCCTGTCCACCGTCGCGATCGCGCACCGGGTGCTCGTCATGGAGCACGGGAAGATCGTCGAGGACGGCACCCCCGCCGACCTCATCTCGGGTACCGGGCGGTTCGCCCAGCTGCACGCGGCCTGGCGCGACTCGCTCGTGTAGGACGCAGCCGGGCTGCACCACGTGGTTGGCTTGCTCCATGAGCAACGACAGCGTGCAGCCCGGCGGCGTCGCCCTGCGCGACCCCTTCTACGGCGCACCCTTCACCGAGGCCGTCCGGCGGTTCTGGCGGAAGTACACCGTGTTCACCGGACGGGCCTCGCGTGCCGAGTTCTGGTGGTGGTGGATCACGTCGCTCGCGATCGGACTCGTGCTGCAGCTCGTCCCGCAGGCGTTCACGCCGGACACCGCGCTGTTCGAGAACCCCGTCGGGTCCTACCTGTTCGTCCTCTGGGGCCTCGCGACCCTGATCGGGTCGCTCGCCCTCGGCGCCCGACGGCTGCACGACGCCGGCCTGTCCGGCTTCTGGCAGTTCCTGCACGTCGTGCCCGGCATCGGCTCGCTCGTCGTGTACGTGCTGTGCCTGATCCCGACGAGCCCGAGAGGCGAGCGCTTCGACCGCTGACGGCCGACGTCCGCGGGCGGCGCGTCAGAACGGGTCGTCCGCATCCGTGGACGGCGACCAGCGGGCACGACGCATGTCGAGCCTCCAGACCGCCGTCCCCTGCACGATCGGCGTGCCCTCCGCGCGGTAGTGCTGGAGTGCACGGGCCTCGTGGTGCAGCGGCGGGTGCCCACCCGCGCGCACCACACGCCACCAGGGCAGGTCGGCGCCCTCGTGCGCCATCACCTTGCCGACCGCACGCGACGCGCGTGAGCCGAGCGCCGCGGCGACGTCGCCGTACGTCATGACGTGACCGGACGGGATCATCCGGACCACCTCGGCCACCGCCGCCCCGAAGTCCTGCTCCGGCGCGGGGGCGTCGTCCTCGGGCACGTCGTCGGGAAGTACTAGAGCGTCAGGACCGCGAAGTGGTCGCCGTACTGGGTCTCGCGGACGACCTCGAAGCCCACGGCGCGGAAGAACGCCTCGGGGCTGTCGTCGCCACCGGGCTCGTACACGACCGTCAGGCGTTCCTGCCCACGGCTGCGGGCCTCGTCCGCCAGGCCGTGCACCGCGAAGCGGCCGACGCCGCGACCCTGCGCGGTGCCAGCGACGTTGACCCGCCAGATGGCACTGCGCAGTTCTTCCTGCGAATTGTCGGCGTCGAACGAACCGATGATGAGGCCCAGGACCTCGTCACCGTCCAGGACCACCCGGGTCCACGCGGAGCTCGGCTTGACGTCGGACTCGGCGACCCCGTAGGTGGTCGGCTGCACGAACTGTTCCTGCCCCGGCTTGAGCGTCAGGGAGTTCGCCGCGGCAGCGGTCTTCGCGGAGAGTTCTTCGAGACGCAGGTCGGCCATGCGGCCAGGGTAACGGTGCGACCCGTGTGGGGGCCAGCGCGGACGGGAGACCGAGACCGCACCGTTGCCGCGGTATGGTCGCGGAATGGCAGAACATCGGCGTGGAGCGAACCTCCCGTCGATCGGCGGTTTCAACCGCACGGTCGTGCTCGATGCCGTCCGACGCTCGCCGGACGGCCTGAGCCGTGTCGAACTCGCCTCACGAACGGGCCTCAGCGCGCAGACGGTGTCGAACGTCACCCGGTTCCTGATCGAGGCGGGCATGATCGTCGAGTCCGGCACCGTCGTCGCCGGTCGGGGCAAGCCGCGCACCATCCTGCGGCTCGAACCCGGCAGCCGCTACGCCGTCGGCGTGCACGTCGACCCGGCCGTCGTCACCTACGTGCTCCTCGACCTGGCCGGCACCGTCGTCGCCTCGTCCACCACCTCGACCCCGACCGCCGACGACCCGTCCGAGGTCGTCCGCACCATCGGCTCCGCCGTCGACGGCCTGATCGCCGACGCCGGCGTGGACGTCGACGGGGTGCTCGGTGTCGGGATCGCCAGCCCGGGCCCCATCGACGTCGACGCCGGCATCGTCGTCGACCCGCCGTTCCTGCCCCGGTGGCGGGACGTGCCCCTGCGCGACGCGCTCGCCGAGGCGACCGGCTACCCGGTGCTGCTCGAGAAGGACGTCACGGCCGCCGCGGTCGGCGAGATGTTCCTTGCGGGGGAGTCGTCGGCCCGGAACTTCGCGTTCGTGTACTTCGGCACCGGGTTCGGCGTCGGGCTCGTCGTCGACCACGAACCCGTGCGCGGCGTCGGGTCGAACGCCGGGGACGCCGGGCACATCATGGTCGACCAGCGATCGCTCGCCGGCACCCCCGACGGGTCCGGCACCCGGGGCGAGGTGGGGGCGGCCGTGGCGCCGGACCGGCTCGTGCGGATCGCGCGGGATCGGGGGGTGGCGTTGTCCGGCGGCGGCGATGCTGCTGGTGTGGTCTCGTCCGATGAAGCGGTCGATGCGGTGAACCGCGCGTGGGACGAGCTCGCCGAGGCCATCGTCGCCGGAGACGAGGCCGCGATCACCCTCGCCGCCGAGGCCGGCACCGTGATGGGCGACGCCGCGGTCGTCATCGTGAACCTGCTCGACATCGACCGGGTCGTGTTCGGCGGACCGTTCTGGTCGCGCATCGCCAGTGCCGCACTGCCGGCGGCCCGCGCAGCGATCGTCGGGTCGCCGTTGCTCGTCCCGAAGCACGCGGTCGACGTGGTCGAGAGCGACCGCGGTGCCGACGTCGCCGCGGTGGGAGCCGCGTGCCTGGTGCTCGACGCCGCGTTGTCACCGCGGGCGAGCGGGCTGCTCATCCGCCGCTGACGTCAAACGTTGCGACGTCGAACGTTGCGACGTCGAGCGCTGGGGCGTCGCGCTGCGGCGCCGCGCGACACCTGTCGTTCACCGGCCGGCCACCGGTCGGACGCCCGGGTGCTGAACAGTCGTGCAGGTCTCCCTCCCCTCCCGAGAAGGACCTGCATGCGCACTCCTGCCCTGCGCCCCCGCTCCGTGCGGCTCGGTGCCACGTTCGTCACCGCGCTGGCCCTCGGTGCCGGCGTCGTCACGGCCAGCCCGGCACTCGCCGCCGTCGGTGACGACGACCCGAGCGTCGGCGCCGCCGCTCGGAACGGCCTCGTCGTCAACGAGGTCGAGTCGAACGGCGACGACACCGACTGGGTCGAGCTGAAGAACACGTCGTCGGCGTCGATCGACCTGACCGGTTACGCGTTCCTCGACGACGACAGCACCCACGACGCGTACGTCCTGCCCGCCGGCTCGACGATCGCCGCCGGCGGGTACTTCGTGATCGACCAGGTCTCGGCGACCGCGCCCGGGTTCGACTTCGGGCTCGGCGGCGCCGACACCGCGCGGGTGTACGACCCCGCCGGCGACCTGGTGCTGCGGTACTCGTGGACGAGCCACGCGGTCGTCACGTACGGCCGGTGCGCCGACGGGACCGGTGCGCTGGTCGACACCACCGCGTCGACGAAGGGGGCCGCCAACGACTGCTCCTCGCCCGTGCGCATCAACGAGGTCGAGTCGCAGGACGGCACCCCCGGTGACTGGGTGGAGCTGACCAACGTCGGCAGCGCCACGGTCGACCTGGGTGGGTACGTCCTCAAGGACAGCGAGGACGACCACGCGTACACGATCCCCGCCGGCACGACCGTCGCGGCCGGGGGCTTCGCCGTCCTCGACGAGGCGGACTTCGGCTTCGGCCTCGGCAAGGCCGACTCCGCGCGGGTCGTCGATCCGCGGGGTGCGCTGGTCGACTCGTACTCGTGGACGGCCCACGCTGCCGCCACGTACGGCCGCAACCCGGACGGCACCGGCGACTTCGCCGACACCGCCGAGCCGACGAAGGGCACCGCGAACCGGTTCGCCGGAGTCGTCACCGCCGAGCCCTGGCCCGGCGGCCCGGACGAGACCGTGCTCGACGACGAGGACACCTTCACTGGTGACCTGAGCGGCATCGACTGGACCACCTCCAGCACGTCCGAGGACGGCCAGCTCTGGGCCGTGCAGAACGGCGACGGCCTGCTCTACCACCTGACCTCGGACGGTCAGGGCGGCTGGGCGCCGTCGAACGCCGCGGGCACGGACCTGCGGTACGCCGACGGCACGGGAACCCCGGACGCCGAGGGCGTCACCGTCACGAGCGACGACCCGGGCGCCGTGTACGTGTCGACCGAGCGGGACAACGACGTGTCGAAGACCAGCCGTCCGTCGGTCCTGCGGTACGCCACCACCGACGGGTCCGAGTCGACCCTGCGCGCCACCGACGAGTGGGACCTCGCCGCCGACTTCCCGGGACTCGGTGCGAACGCCGGTCTCGAGGGCGTCACCTGGATCCCGGACTCGTGGCTCACCGAGCACGGCTTCGCCGACGAGCACACGGGCGCGGCCTACGCGCCGTCGACGTACGCCGGACACGGCGAGGGGCTCTTCTTCGTCGGTGTCGAGGGCACCGCGAGCGTGTACGCGTACGCCCTGATGGCGGACGGTTCGTCCCAGCGCGTGGCCACCATCGGGTCGCCGTTCGCGGTCGTCGCCGACGTGCAGTTCGACCCGACCCTCGACGCGCTCTGGGTGGTGTGCGACGACGCCTGCGCCGGACGCACCGCGCTGTACGAGCTGACCGACGGCGCCTTCACCGCCGCGAAGGTCTTCGAGGCACCGTCGAACGCCGACCGGACCCTCGCCAACGAGGGCTTCGCGATCTCCGGCGTCTGCACCGACGGGGAACGTGCGACCTTCTACGCCGACGACAACGACACGGACGGGTTCTCGCTCCGCACGGGGACGTACCCGTGCGAGGGCGGCGGCACGGACCCTGGCACGGACCCTGGCACGGACCCGACGCCGACGCCGACACCGACGCCCACGCCCGCGCCGACCCCCGGGACCGGTGGATCGACGCCGACCCCGTCGCCGGCCGCTCCGATCGCTCCGGTGGCCCCCTCGGAGACCGGCCTGACGGACACGAATCGCGGAAGCGTCTCGGCCCCGTCGTCCGCCCGCGCGGGGGAGACCATCACGGTCACGGTGGGCGAGCAGTACGCCGGTGACCGGGTGAGCGTGTGGCTGTACTCGACCCCGGCGCTGCTCGGCACGGTGACGGTCGCCGCTGACGGCACGGTGCGCGTCACGATCCCGGCCGATGCTCCGGCTGGCGAGCACCGCATCGTGGTGACCGCTGCGGACGGCACGGTGCTGGGCTGGACCACGATCACCATCACCGCTGACGGGCAGCTCGCGTTCACGGGTGCCGAAGGCCTCGGGGCCGGTGCGCTGATCGCGCTCCTGCTGCTCGCTGCGGGAGCCGGCGTCCTGATCGTCCGCCGTCGCACGGCGGCGGCTGCGGAGTAGCCCTGGGCGCGAGTCCCAGGCGGACGGGAGGCCCGTGGCGGGTTCGCCACGGGCCTCCCGTCCGCCCTGGGGGCGCGTCAGCCGTCCGTGCGCAGCGTGCTCGAGTCGTCCTGACCGGGGATCGCGTCCTTCGTGGTCCAGCCGTACCAGCGGTCGCCGATCTCGGCGACCGCGCGGCCGTCGCCGCACGTGACCAGGCCCGTCGTGGGCAGGTCGTCGGGCAGGAAGTCCGCCTCCATCGCCGGGCCGCCGTACGAGCCGTCGAGCTTCGTGCACGCGGTGAGGTCGACACCGTCCTGTGAGGCGAACCGGATGACGTACCCGGGCTGGGAGGCATGCAGTCGGACGTCGATGTCCTCAGCGTCCTCGGGCACCCACTCCGGCATGAAGAACGCCATGTCCTCCGACTCACCGGACCGCGGCGCGTCCGAGTACGTGGCGAAGTGCTTCTGCGGCGTCTTGTTCGGGACGATGTCCTGGATCACGCTGCACCCCGTGGTCAGCAGCAGCGCGGACAGTGCTGCGGCCCCGGCGAGGGCGATGCGGAGGGTGCGGCGGGAGGTGTTCGGTCGCGTGTCGGTGCTCATGCACCCAGTCTCGTGACGGATCACCTGCTGAAACATCACGTGCACACCCGGACCCGTGCGGGGGTTACCCCCACCTGAGGTGCCGAGCCACCCGTCGGTGATCGGCCCGCGCGGACCTCGCTGCCCCCGCAGTAGCGTCGCACCATGAGCATCGACGTCCTCCGGTACACCGCCTTCGCCGCCGAGTCCGGGGGCGGCAACCCCGCCGGTCTGGTCCTCGACGCAGCAGCGCTTTCCGACGACGAGATGCTCGCCGTGGCCCGCGAGGTCGGCTACCCCGAGACCGCGTTCGTCGTCGGCGCCACCGCAACGGGCCCGCACGTCCGCTACTTCTCGCCCGCCGCCGAGGTGCCGTTCTGCGGCCATGCCACGGTCGCGCTCGCGGTGGCGCTCGCCGAACGGCAGGGGCTCGGCCGCCGGGTGTTCACGACGGCCGCCGGAGAGGTCGCCCTCGACGCCACCACCGGTGCCGATGGTGCGGTCCAGGTCGCGATGACGAGTGTCGAACCGGCGACGCGGGACATCGACCCGGCGCTCCTCGCTCGGTTGTTCGACCTGCTCGGGTTCACGGCTGACGACATCGCGCCGGGGTTCCCGGTGCTCGAGTCCTTCGCCGGCAACTGGCACCCGGTGCTCGTGCTGCACGACCGGGAGCTCTTCCACCAGTTCCGCTTCGCACCCGGCCCGCTCGCCGACCTCAAGCACGAGGCGGGCTGGCAGGGGACGGTCACGGTGCTGCACCGGACCGGGGAGCGTGAGTACGAGGCGCGGAATCTCTTCCCCGCCGGCCGCATCACCGAGGACCCGGCGACGGGCTCGGCGGCAGCGTCGACCGGGGCGTACCTGCGCGAGGTCGGTGCCGTCGAGCCGGGGGACCGCGTCGTCATCCGGCAGGGGCGGCACGTCGGTCGCCCGAGCCTGCTGCTCGTCGACGTCCCGTCGGCCGGCGGGATCACCGTGACCGGGGGCGCGACCCCGATCGAGTGAGCCGCAGCGCGTGGGATGGGAAGCGGATTCGGGCGTACCTGGTCGAAAGTTCCGACCAGGTACGCCCGCTTCGGCACGGTACGCCCCCAACCACGCGCACGCGACGCGCGCGGCGCGAGAAACTCCTTGACACGGATAAGTCCATACGCTGGACTAATCCTGCGCGCGGGCGATGGAGCCCGCGGATGTCACCCGTGCAAAGGAGCACCGATGAAACGCACCCGCATCATCGCCGGACTCGCAGCCGTGGCCGTCGCCGCGGTCGGCCTGGCAGGCTGCTCAGCCTCGGGGTCCGCCTCGAGCGACACGATCAAGATCGCGTACCAGAAGTTCGGAGCCTTCCAGCAGCTCGACGCCCAGATGAAGCTCGTCAAGAAGGAGTACGAGAAGGACAACCCGGGCAAGAAGGTCACGCTCGTCCCGATCCAGGCCCAGGGCAACGACTACTACACGAAGCTCGCGCTCATGAACAAGGCGCCCGCGACGGCTCCCGACGTCATGTACGAGGACACCTTCCTCGTCAAGGCCGACGCCGAGGCCGGCTACCTCCTGCCGCTCGACAAGTACACGGCGAAGTGGAAGGACTGGGACCAGTTCTTCGACAACGCCAAGCAGGCCGGGCAGGGTGACGACGGCAAGATCTACGGCGTCCCGATGGGCACCGACACCCGCGCTCTTTGGTACAACAAGGACATCTTCAAGTCCGTCGGCCTGCCCGTGCCGTGGCAGCCGAAGACCTGGGACGACGTGCTCGCCGCGGCGAAGACGATCAAGGACAAGAAGCCCGACCTCATCCCGTTCAACATCTACTCGGGCAAGGCGCAGGGCGAGGCATCGACCATGCAGGGCTTCGAGATGCTCCTGTACGGGGCGGACGGCTCCGGCAACACGCTCTACAAGGACAAGAAGTGGGTCACGGGCTCGAAGCAGTTCGAGGACTCGCTGCAGTTCGTGAAGGACGTCTACCAGGGTGGTCTCGGCCCGACACCGCAGCAGGCGCTCGACACGAACGTCGGCACGACGATCGCGCAGACGTGGCTGCCGAAGGGCAAGCTCGCGATCGACCTCGACGGTTCGTGGCAGTCCGGCACGTGGCTCAAGTCCGGCACCGCGCCGTGGGCCGAGTGGAACGACGTGATGGGTCAGGCGCCGATGCCGACGCAGAACGGTCAGGACCCGGGCTACAACTCGATGTCCGGTGGCTGGACCCTGGCGGTCGGCGCGAAGTCGAAGAACCCGCAGGCGGCGTTCGACTTCATCACGAGCTTCCTCGACAAGGACGGCTCGCTGAAGTACGACACCGAGAACAGCCAGATCGCCGTCCGCAAGGACGTCGCGGACGACACCGCCTACACCGACGCCAACCCGACGTTCAAGTTCTTCTCCGGGCTGGTGGAGAACACGAACTTCCGCCCGGCGACGAGCGACTACTCGCAGGTGTCCAACGCGATCCAGGTCGCGATGGAGTCGGTCATGACCGGACAGCAGACGCCGAAGCAGGCGGCCGCCGTGTACGACAAGGCCGTCACGCAGGTGGTCGGCAAGGAGAACACCGTCTCGGCTGGTTGACGGACGTCCCCCACTGACGGACGGGAGGCGCGGGGCGGCCCCGCACCGCGCCTCCCGGTCCGTCCTTCCCCACCTTCGGAACCCCTCCGCACCCGGAAGGCACCCATCGTGTCCAGCACCCCCCTCGCGCCGACGCTGTCGGCGCCCGGTGCGCCGAAGCGCACCGATCCACCCGTGCCGCGCAAGCGGCGACCACTGCGGAACGTCGGCCGAGCGGTCCCGCTCCTGCCCGCCCTCGTCCTGCTCGTCATCTTCCTGCTCGGCCCCGTCATCTCGTCGTTCTACGGGTCGTTCACGAACTCCGCGCTCACCGGCGCCGGCGCTGCCGACCAGCAGTTCGTCGGCTTCCAGAACTACGTCGAACTCTTCCAGGACCCGGACTTCCCGAAGTCCGTCATCCTGACGGTCGTGTTCCTGCTCGCCTCGGCGGTCGTGGGACAGAACGTGCTGGGGCTCGGCCTCGCACTCCTGATGCGCTCGGCCAACAAGGCCGTCCGCGCGATCGTCGGCACCTTCGTCGTCGCCGCCTGGGTCCTGCCGGAGATCGTCGCCTCGTTCGCCGCGTACGCCTTCTTCAACGACGAGGGCACGCTCAACGAGTTCCTGAAGTCCATCGGCATCAGCGGACCGAACTGGCTCTACACGTTCCCGATGTTCGCCGTGATCCTGGCGAACATCTGGCGCGGCACGGCCTTCTCGATGCTCGTCTACTCCGCCGCCGTGCAGGAGGTCCCCGAGGAGATCACCGAGTCCGCCGAGGTCGACGGTGCCACCGGGTGGCAGCGGCTCGTCTACATCACCTTGCCGGTGATCCGACGGAGCATCTCGACCAACCTGATGCTGACGACGCTGCAGACGCTGTCGGTCTTCACCCTCATCTTCGTGATGACCGGGGGTGGGCCGGGCACGAACTCGTCGACCCTGCCGATCCTCGCCTACCAAGAGGCGTTCAAGTTCTCGCAGCTCGGCTTCGGGACCGCGATCGCGACCATCCTGCTCGTGGTGGGGGCGGTCTTCTCGATCATCTACATCCGAGCCCTCAAGCCGGAGGTGGACTGATGGCCATCACTGCCCCGTCCCTCGACCCGACCACCACCCGATCGGTGACCGCTCCCGGCTCGCTGCACATGACGTCGCCCCGCGGCCGCACCATGCGGTGGGTGGCGAACATCGTGCTCCTCGTGATCGCGGTGTGCTTCGCGGTCCCGCTGCTCTGGCTCGTCCTCGCCTCGGTCGACACCCAGGCGTCGCTGTCCGTGAAGCTGCCGACGCAGTTCACGCTCGACAACTTCACGAAGGTGCTCACGCCCGAGCTGTCGTTCATCCCGCTCGCGAACAGCCTGCTGCTCTCCGGTGGCACGGCGGTCGTCACCGTGGTCTTCGCACTGCTCGCCGCGTACCCGCTGTCCCGCTACAAGATGCGGGTCAACAAGCCGTTCCTGTACAGCATCCTGTTCGGGACCGGTCTGCCGATCACCGCCATGATGGTGCCCGTCTACGCGCTGTTCGTGTCGCTCAACCTGATCGACAACGTGTGGGGCTGCATCTTCTTCCTCGCCGCCACGTCGCTGCCGATGGCGATCTGGATGGCGAAGAACTTCATGGACTCCGTGCCGATCTCGCTCGAGGAAGCTGCGTGGACCGACGGGGCGTCGATGATGACCACCCTGACGCGCATCGTCGTCCCGCTCATGCGTCCGGGCATCGCCGTCGTGTTCATCTTCGTGTTCATCCAGGCGTGGGGGAACTTCTTCGTCCCGTTCGTCCTGCTGCTCTCGCCCGACAAGGTGCCCGCCGCGGTGAGCATCTTCAACTTCTTCGGGCAGAACGGGGCGGTCGCGTACGGACAGCTCGCCGCGTTCTCCATCGTCTACTCCGTGCCCGTCATCGCCCTCTACGTGATCGTGTCCCGAGGCCTCGGCGGCGGCAACGCCCTCGCCGGCGGCATCAAGGGCTGATCTGCTGGCTCCGGCCGGCTCTCTCGAAAGGAACCACATGCACCAGGACGAACCGCTCGTCGAGGCCCGGATCGCCCGCCTCGTTCGCGACCGCGTCGACCCCGCCGTCCACCGCCGCTCGGCGCCGGTGACGATCGAGGCGTGGGAGGTGCCGGACGAGCCGGTGCCGTTCGACTCCGCCGTCCAGCAGGCGTACACACCGTTCACCGTGGGCAGCGCCTGGGGTGGCCGGCCGTGGGGGACCACCTGGTTCCGGATCACCGGCACCGTCCCCGCCGACTTCGGCACCGCGCCGGGGACCACGGCGGAACTGCTCGTCGACCTCGGGTTCACGAAGCGGCACCCGGGGTTCCAGGCCGAGGGCCTGGCGTACCGCACCGACGGCTCCACGATCAAGGGCGTCGAGCCGCGGAACGACACCGTGCCCGTCGAGGCCCGGCCCGGGGAGTCCTTCGAGCTGTACGTCGAAGCCGGCGCGAACCCGGACATCGGCGGCGACTCGTTCCAGGGCGCGACGCCCCTCGGGTCGCGATCGACCGCGGGGGACAAGCCGATCTACCGCGTGCGTGCCCTCGAACTCGTCGAGCGTGACGACACCGTGTGGGAGTTGCAGCAGGACTTCTGGGTCCTGCGCGGCCTCATGGCGGAGCTGCCCACCGACGGCACCCGCGGCGCCGACATCCTGCACGCGCTCGAGTTGGCAGCGGACGCCCTCGACCCCGACGACGTCGCCGGCACCGCAGCCGACGCCCGCCAGGTTCTCGCACCCGTGCTGGCCGTCCCCGCGAGCGCCGCGGCACACCGGGCGATCGCCGTCGGCCACGCGCACATCGACTCCGCCTGGCTCTGGCCGGTGCGCGAGACGATCCGCAAGTGCGCCCGCACGTTCTCGAACGTCCTCGACCTGATGGACCGCGACCCGGACTTCACCTTCGCCTGCTCGTCCGCGCAGCAGTACGCGTGGATCCGCGACGGCTACCCGTCGATCTGGGCCCGCATCAAGCAGCGCGTCGCCGAGGGCCGGTGGATCCCGGTCGGTGGCATGTGGGTCGAGTCGGACACGAACCTGCCCGGTGGTGAAGCGCTTGCACGACAGTTCGTCGCCGGCAAGCGCTTCTTCCTCGAGGAGTTCGGCATCGACACCCCCGAGGCCTGGCTGCCCGACTCGTTCGGCTACTCCGGGGCGCTGCCGCAGATCGTCCGCGCCGCCGGCTCGAAGTGGTTCGTCACGCAGAAGCCGTCGTGGAACGAGACGAACGTCATCCCGCACACCTCCTTCCACTGGGAGGGCATCGACGGCTCGCGCGTCCTGACGCACCTGCCGCCGGCCGACACCTACAACTCCGACGTCTCCGCCGCCGACCTGCACCGCGGCGAACGGAACAACAAGGAGCGCGGGGTCGCGAACACCTCGATGCTGCTCTACGGCTTCGGTGACGGCGGCGGTGGACCCACCCGCGAGATGGTCGCCGCAGCCCGACGCCAGCACGACCTGGACGGCTCGCCGCGCGTGCAGCTCGGCACCCCGGCGCAGGTCTTCGAGGAGCTCGAACGGGCCCTGCCGACCCCCGGCGTGTGGTCCGGCGAGATGTACCTCGAGTTCCACCGCGGCACCTACACGTCGCAGATCCGCACGAAGCAGGGCAACCGCCGCTCGGAGCACCTGCTCCGCGAAGCCGAGCTCTGGGCATCGACCGCGGCCGTGCGCCTCGGGCTGGACTACCCCTACGAAGAGCTCGAGCGCGCCTGGCACACCGTCCTGCTGCAGCAGTTCCACGACATCCTGCCGGGGTCCTCGATCGCCTGGGTCTACGAGAACGCCGAGGAGAACTACGCGCAGATCGCCCGGGTGCTCGAGGGGCTGATCGGCAACGCGACGACCGCGCTCGCGAACGGGGGCGCTGCGGCACTCGCCGGGGTCGGGGCCTCGTCGTCGACGGCCGCCGGCGGCAGCAGTGCGTTGCTCGACGCGCCGTCCGGCGGCGACGCCGTCGGCGGCAGCGGCTCGTCCGGGAACGTCGTGCGCTTCAACGCCTCGCCGGTCGCGGCAGGGGACGCAACCGCCCTGGGTGGTTCGCTCGGCTCGGAACCGCGACCCGTGCCTCCCGTCCGCTCCGGCGACCACTTCGTGTTCGACACCGGCGTCGTCACGGCGACCATCGACGGAGCCGGGCACGTCGTGTCGCTCGTCGACCGCGCGAGCGGACGCGACGCGATCGCACCGGGTGCGGCCGCTGCCGAGTACACGGTCTTCCGCGACACCCCGAACCAGTGGGAGGCGTGGGACATCGACCGCGCGTACCAGCGCAACGGCACCGTGCTGTCGGCCTCGTCGGTCGCGATCGACGGCTCCTCGCTCGTGGTGGAACGGTCCTTCGGGTCGTCGACGCTCACGACCCGCTACTCGGCCGTCGAGGGCGGGCCGGAACTCACCATCGAGACCGAGGTCGACTGGCACGAGCACCAGAAGCTGCTCAAGCTGGCGTTCCCGCTCGATGTGCGCGCCTCGTCCGCTTCGAGCGAGATCCAGTTCGGCCACATCGACCGGCCGACCCACCAGAACACCTCGTGGGACCACGCCCGCTTCGAGACCTCGGCGCACCGATGGGTGCACGTCGCCGAGCCCGGGTTCGGCGTCGCGGTGGCGAACGACTCCACCTACGGACACGACATCACGCGCTCCACGCGGCGCGACGGCGGCACCACGACGCTCGTGCGCGAGTCGCTGCTGCGCGGACCGACGTTCCCGGACCCGAACGCCGACCAGGGGCACCACGTGTTCCGGACGGTGCTGCGGGTGGGGGCATCGGTGCTCGACGCCGCCGACTCCGGCTACCGGTTGAACCTGCCGGTGCGCTCGGTCGCGGGGACGACTGCCGTCGACCCGATCGTGACCGTGTCGTCGCCGCAGGTGCTGGTCGAGGCCGTGAAGCTCGCCGAGGACCGCTCCGGTGACGTGGTCGTGCGACTGTACGAGGCCTCCGGTGGTCGGGCGACCGACGTCGGGGTGTCGTTCGGGTTCGACGTCGCTTCGGTGGCGACGGTGGACCTGCTGGAACGCCCGCTGGGGGACTCGTGGGACTCGGGGGAGCCGGTCGTGCTCACGCTCCGGCCCTTCGAGATCGTGACCCTGCGGGTACGCCGGGCCTGAGGCAGCGGGGCCGGTCCCCTTCGGGGGAGAGACCGCGGCGTCGGACGGGACACGGGTGCGTTCCGTCCGGCGCCGCCTTCTGTGTGGTGCGTGGGGGCCTGGTCGATTCGGGCGTAGGTGGTCGATTCGGGTGTACCTGGTCGAAAGTTCCGACCAGGTACGCCCGATTCCACTTGGCATCGCGGCCGTTCTGGGAAGGAACGTCCTTCCTCCACAGACGGGCAGGCCTGGAGGCCCGTCCACAGTCCTCGACGTCAGCCCGCTGGGCGCGTGGCGGGTCGGGCAACGTCTCCTCCATGAACGAACCGCTGCCCATCCTCCGAGCCTCGGCCACGCGAGAGGCCGGACTCGACGCCACCACCCTGCGCCGCCGGACCCGACTCCAGGGTCCGGGCCGACTCGTCCGGGCAGGGCCGAACGCGTTCGTCGACGGGGCAGCGTGGGACGCGGCCGGGCCACGGCAGCGGTACGTCACCCGCGTGTACGCGCGGCTCGGCCGGCTCGGCCCGCGGGCGACGGCATCGCACGACTCAGCGGCCGCGGTGCACGGGCTGCCCGCGCTCGGCGGGTGGAGCGTCCCGGTGCACGCCACCGTGCCGGATTCGATGTACCGGGGCAGGACCCCCGAGCTGGTCCTGCACACGAGACCGGTGTCCGGTGCCGAACGGGTCCGGGTCGGCGACCTCGCAGTGACCGCGGTCCCGCGGACGGTGATCGACATCGCGATGACCGGAGACCTGCGCACGGGGGTCGTCGTGGCAGACGCCGCGCTGCGCAACGGGACCGGGCGCGACGAGCTGTGGCGAGCGGTGCACCCGAGTGCTCGCGGGCGGGCGAGGGCAGCGCAGGTCCTCGACCTGGCCGACGGGCGTTCGGGTTCCCCGGCGGAGTCACTCGCGCGCGTGGTCTTCCGCGAGCTCGGGTTGCCTACGCCCGTGCTGCAGCGAGAGTTCGTCGTCGATGGTCACCGGTCCGCCGTCGACTTCTGGTTCCCCGCAGAAGGCGTCGTCGTCGAGATCGACGGACGCGCGAAGTACACGCAGGAGCGCTACCTCGGGGGCCGCAGCCAGGCCGAGGTGTTCCTCGACGAGAAGCGGCGGCACGGTCGGCTGCTCACCGTGCCGGGTGTCCGGACGATCATCCGGCTCGAGTGGCGAGACCTGTTCGACCTCGATGCGCTGGCGCTCCGGTTCCGCGCCGCGGGGTTGCCCTGCGCGATCCGCCCGGTCCGGAGCGCCCGCCGCACCGCAGTCGGTGGGCGTCGGTGAGCCGGCTCAGCGCGTCGTGGTTAGCGTGGCCGCATGGCAGTGCAGGAGATCTGGCTCGTCCGCCACGGTGAATCGCTCGCGAACGTCGCCGCCGCCCGAGCGGAGGCCGCGGGCGACGACGTCATCGACGTCCAGTACCGTGACGCCGACGTCCCGCTCAGCCCGCTCGGCGAGTCGCAGTCGCGGTCGCTCGGGCAGGAACTCGCCGATCGTGGCATCGACGACGTCCCCGTGGCACTGTGGGTCTCCCCGTACCTGCGTGCGCAGCAGACCATCGAGATCGCGCTCGGGGCCGGCGGACTGGCCGAGCCGGAGAGACGGGTGGACGAGCGGCTCCGCGACCGCGAGCTCGGTGTCCTCGACCTGCTCACCCTGCAGGGTGTCCGGAACCGGCACCCCGACGAGGAACGTCGCCGGCAGTGGCTCGGCAAGTACTACCACCGGCCAGCGGGCGGTGAGTCCTGGGCCGATGTGATGCTCCGCCTCCGATCGGCACTGGTCGACGTCGACCGGATCGAGGGCACCGAGCGGCTCGTCGTCGCGGCCCACGACGCCGTCGTGATGCTGGTCGTGGCGGTGTGCCTCGACCTCGACGAGCCGGCGCTCATGGAGTTCGCTCGGACGCACGCGGTCGCGAACGCCTCGCTCACACGACTCCGGCGCGAACGTGCCGGTGCACCGTGGGTGCTCGAGGAGTTCTCCTCCGTCGGGCACCTCGACGACGACGAGGTCACGGCACACACCGGCCGGAAGGACGACGAGCATGTCCGCTGAGACCGTCACCCCGAACTTCCTGCGGGACTGGCCGCTCCCCGAGCCCGGCGCCGGCAAGTACGGTCGCGGGCAGGTGCTCGTGGTCGGCGGCGCAGCGCGGACGCCCGGAGCCGCGATGCTCTCGGCACTCGCTGCACTCCGGGTGGGAGCGGGGCGGCTCACCCTCGCAGTGGGACGGAGCATCGCGAACGAGGTCGCGGTCGCCGTGCCCGAGTCCGGCGTCGAACCGCTCGACGAGGACGCGGACGGTCACGTCGCCGTCGGTGCCATCGAGGGGATCGCCGCCGCCGCCGCGAGTGCGGACGCGCTGCTGGTCGGCCCGGGGCTCGACGAGCCGAACGGCACCCGTGACCTGGTGGCCGGCCTCGCCGACGTCGTCGGACCACAGACCACCGTCGTGCTCGATGCGTTCGCCCTCGGGGTGGCGGCCGACGTGCGGGACCGTCTGGAACCGCTCCGGGGCCGGCTGGTGATGACGCCCAACTCCGGCGAAGCCGAACGGCTCCTCGGTCGGGAGGGCAGCGACGACGACGTGGCCGACGCGATGGCGATCGCGCAGCGGTTCGGTGCGGTCGTGGCCCTCGGGGACGCCATCGCGACTCCGAAGGGGCGGAGCTGGATCAAGGGCACCGGCGCCGGAGGACTCGGCACCAGCGGCAGTGGGGACGTCCTGTCGGGTGCGGTCACGGGGCTGCTGGCACGGGGTGCCGATCCCGCGCAGGCAGTGGCGTGGGCGTCGTACGTGCACGCGGCCGCGGGTGACCGGCTCGCGGTGCAGGTCGGCCCGCTCGGTTACCTGGCGAGCGAGCTCGTAGCCGAGATCCCGCGGGTGCTCGTCGAACTCGGCGCCTGAGCTCGCCCGTTCTTTCCCAGGGCGCGCGCGATACCTGATGTTCTCGGGCATACC
>NZ_JANZKM010000020.1:0-66314 GCF_025642935.1 Curtobacterium sp. RIT-PI-V | reverse complement strand
TCGAGCGAGAACCGCCCCGGGCCGGTCAGCGCCACGACGAGCGAGCCGACCGCCAAGACGAGCACGTACTCGAAGCCGCCGTCCTGCGAGTAGAAGCCGGACGACGCATGGGCGAGCAGGCCCGCGACGACCATGTCGACGGCGAGCAGGACGCCCACGACGCGGGTCGCGACGCCGAGCACGAGCAGCACGCCGCCGACGAGTTCGAGGCCGGCGACCAGGGGTGCGGCGACGTCGGCGAGCGGGACGCCCATGCCGGAGAAGCCCTGGGCGACGTTCGGGATGCCCTGGGCGAACTTCTGCGCGCCGTGGGCGATGAACACCACCCCGAGGACGATGCGGAGCGCGGTCAGGCCGATGGAGGTCGATGTCGTTCGCATGGCCACGAAGCTAACCGGTGACACGTCATCGATGCCCCTCGTCCGGGGGTCTGCCCGGACATCACCAGAACATGCCCAGGCTGGGGTCCGCCGAAGGGCGGACCCGCTCTCAGGAACCCGTGGTGTCCGTGCCGCGGCCGGTCTGCTGCTGCAGACGGTCGATGTGCTCCGAGGCCTCGGCCTTGGTCAGGTCGGCGGAGAGCTCTTCGCCGGCTTCGCGGGCCAGGGTGTCGAGGTAGCTGCGCTGCGGTCCGGTCATCGGCTCGTCACCGGTGACCCACTGCTCGGGGTCCTTGCTCGCGTCGGTCGACGGGTCCGGACGGGCGCCGCCGAGGGTCTCTTCTGCATCACTCATGCCGAGGACGCTACGCCGCACCTCCGACGCACCCCGCAGGCGCGTGTCCCCCGTCAGACCGGCATGGCCGAGTACCGCACCAGGTCCGGGCCGACCGCACTCGTGGCGATCGGCACGGTCCGTCCCTCGCGCCGGACCCAGATCGTCGCGGCCTGCTCGTCGATCCGCTCGACCTCGTGCAGCGAGCCGTCGAGCAGCACGGTCGCGGACACCACGACCCGGCCACTCGACGGCCGCGGGGGCAGACCGGGGACGTCGTCGTCGTACGCCGCGTACTCGCCGGGCTGCAGGAACGGGGACACCGGAGCGGTCACCACCTCGAAGCCCTCGTCGACCTCGGCGACCGCCACGAGCCGCACCGCCTGGTCCGTCGGCAGGGGGACGTCGACCACCCAGGGCGCCTCGGAACCGGCCAGTGCGCGGAAGGCGGGCCGACCGTCGGGGGCGAGCCGTGCCTCCAGGCCGTCGATCCGCACCCGTCCGCGGCCGCGCGAATCGGCGTAGAGACCCGGCTCGATGCCGGACTGCCGCGCCTCGAGCCGGGTGATGACCACGCGGTCCGGGCGGTACCAGTCGCGCAGCGTCGACGGGTCCACCCAGCCGACGCTGGGGACGCCGCGCGACAGCGCTGCCGACTCGTCGGCGGCGCGCTCGTCGAGCGCACCGAGGGGGTGTTCGCCGCGCACGGCGACGAGTCCTTCGTGGCGGCTGCCCGCGACGGGCTCGTGGTCCAGCACCTCGACGCGCTTCGACACCTTGCCGCCGTGGCCGTCGAACGTGGCGAACGTCCGCAGGTCGGTGATCGTCATGACGTCAGATGCTACGACTCGTCGCCCCGGCGCGGCGAGGTCGGTACGAGCGCGTGCAGCTCGCCGGTGCACTGTGCGGGGTCGACGCCCTCAGCGGGACCGGCCGGACGGGTCGCGCGACGCGGCTGCAGGCTGTTCCGCTGCGCGGACCGGGCCAGGCGGTCGTCGGCGACACCGTCGACCGGCGCTCCGGCCGAGCCGGCGACGGACCGGCGGAGCGGCGGCCTCACGGGCTCGCCGCGACGCTCCTGGCCGGGGAGCGGACGCGACCGGCGGCCGTACAGCAGTTCGGACGAGTCGAGCAGCCACGGCACCAGCGCGACGGTGACGCCGTGCACGAGCAGGAGCTTCTTGCGGATGCGACGGCCGCGGTGGTTGTGAAGCAGCCCCTCCCACCAGTGGCCGACGATGAAGATCGGCGTGTAGACGGTGACGACCTCGGAGCCGTGCTCGAGTCGGTGTGCCTTGATGTACTTGATGAGCGGCATCGAGATGTCGCGGTACGGACTCGGCACGATGGTCAACGGCATCCGGATGCCGTACTCGGCCCACTGGTCGCGCAGGTGCTGGGCGTCGGCGTCGTCGATCGCGACGTGGACCGCCTCGCAGCTGGCGTGCTCGGCGGCGATCGCGTAGTCGAGGGCCTTGAGCACGGGCTTCTGCAGCTTGTTCACCAGCACGACGGCGTGGTCGCCGGTGGCGCCGAACTCGGTCTCGACGTCGGCCTCGATCTCGTGCGAGACGTCGCGGTAGTAGCGGTTCACGCCGAGCATGAGCACGTACAGGATCGGCATGATCAGGAACACGAGCCAGGCGCCGTGCGTGAACTTGGTGATCGTGACGATGACCAGGACGACCAGGGTGAACGTGGCACCGATCGCGTTGATGGTGCGGGAGCGCACCACCTGCGCGCGGTTGACGGACGGGTCGGCGGTGCCGGACCGGTCCGCGCGCAGCAGGCGCGTCCAGTGCACGACCATGCCCGTCTGCCCGAGCGTGAACGACACGAAGACGCCGATGATGTAGAGCTGGATGAGACTGGTGACGTTCGCCCGGTACACCACGAGCAGCGCCGCGGCGACGAGCGCCAGCACGATGACGCCGTTCGAGTAGATGAGCCGGTCGCCGCGGGTGGACAGGGCCTTGGGGGCGTACGAGTCGCGGGCCAGGATCGAGCCGAGCAGCGGGAACCCGTTGAACGCCGTGTTCGCGGCGAGGAGCAGGACCGCGGCCGTCGTCGCCTGGATCACGAAGAACAGCACCGAGTTGTCCCCGAACGTCGCCGCGGCGATCTGGGCGATCAGGGAGCGCTGCGGCGTCGTGGCGCAGTCCGCGAACCCCTGCAGGTCGCAGGCGCGTTCGGCGTAGTGCACGCGGGACACGAGCGCGAGCGTGATGAGTCCGATGAACAGCACGATCGCGATGCCGCCCATCGCCACCAGGGTCGCCTGCGCGTTCTTGATCTTCGGGCGCCGGAAGGCCTGCACGCCGTTCGCGATGGCCTCGACGCCGGTCAGGGCCGAGCAGCCGGACGCGAAGGCACGGAGGAGCAGCAGGATGAACGCCGCCTGCGTGGTGTGCTCCACGTTGTCGACGGTGTACCCGGCTGACTCGGCGACCGGGGCGTGCCCGGCGGCGACCCGGATCAGGCCGGTGACGACCATCACGAAGACCGACGCCACGAACAGGTAGGTGGGGATGGCGAACGCCTTGCTCGACTCCCGCACGCCGCGCAGGTTCGTGGCGGCGAGGAGCACGACGAACACCAGCGCGAGTTCGACGCGGAAGTCGTTCAGCATCGGCAGCGCAGAGATGATGTTGTCCACACCGGAGGCCACCGACACCGCGACCGTCATCACGTAGTCGACGAGCAGCGCGCTCGCGACGACCAGCCCGGCCTTCTCGCCGAGGTTCCGGTGCGCGACCTCGTAGTCGCCGCCGCCGGACGGGTACGCCTTGATGAGCTGCCGGTAGGACGCCACGACCACCACGAGCAGCAGCACCACGAGGGCGGCCACCCACGGCGCGAACGTCAGGAACGACATCCCGCCGAGCAGCAGGATCATCAGCAGTTCCTGCGGTGCGTACGCGACGGAGGACAGCGGGTCACTCGCGAAGATCGGCAGTGCCAGGTGCTTCGGGAGGAGCTGTCCTTCGAGCTTCTCGGAGGGGAGGGGATCCCCGATCAGTCGCGCTTTCAGCGACCGGACCTCGTTCGTCACGAGCGGCAAACCTACTCAGTTCCGGGCGGGAGTCAACACGGGTGCCCGGGCGGTCATTCCCCGCCGGTCGCGTGTCGTCGACTCCGCACCCCGATCACCCCTTGCGGTTGACGCTGCGTCAACCTCTACGGTGGGCTGCATGAGGGATCCGTCAGACATCGCCACCGCAGCTGCGAAAGCGCCCCACGGCATCGCCGACGTGGCGCGATCCGCCGGGGTGTCGAGCCGCACGCTCCGCCACTACGACGCCATCGGACTGCTGCCGGCCACCGCCGTCGGCCACGGCGGACTCCGCCGCTACGACGACCGGGCACTCGTCCGGCTGCAGCGCATCCTGCTGCTGCGCAGCCTCGGCCTCGGGCTGCCCGACATCCGCCGGGTCCTCGACGGCGAACCGGACGACGTCGCCGCCCTCACCGCGCACGTCGCCTGGCTCGAACGCGAGCGGGACCGCCTCGCCCGGCAGCTCGCCGCCGTGCGCACGACCATCACCAGGATCGAGGACGGGGAGCGTCTGACGGCGGCCGCCGCGTTGGACGGGTTCGCCTCCGTGCCGTGACGGAACCGGGTTCCGGTCACGACACCACGGATGGGCGTGGTGCTGTGTCCGGAACCTGGTTCCGTGGACGGGGCGGTGCGCCGGGCGCGACGCGGTGCGACGGGCGGCCGGGAGGCACGGGTCGCGACCGCCTGTCGGCCGCGGGCCGTCAGAGCGACTTGCGCAGGGCCTCCAGGCCGTCACGCAGGCGCGTCACGGTGTCCGCACGGAGCGTGCCGCGGGTCGCACGACGGCGCAGGTCCGCGCGGACCTGCTGCCGGAACGACGACAGCGCCATCTCGAGCTCGCGCAGGGCGCGGGCGCTCTCCGACGGGACCGAGACGGGGTCCTCGTGGGATCCGGTGCCGGGGCTCTCCGCCGACGCGGCGAGATCCGCACGGAGGGAGCGCATCGCCTCGCCGACCGAGGCGCGGACGCCGTCGGCCAGGGACTTCACCGAGTCGGCGACCCCGGACTCGACCGCGGCGATCTCGTCGGCGCGGGCAGCGAGTTCGCTGCGCCCGGCATCGGTGATCGCGTAGACGGTCTTGCGGCCGTCGGCGGTCTTCGAGACGAGGCCTTCTTCCTCGAGCTTCGCGAGCCGCGGGTACACGGTGCCGGCGCTCGGCACGTAGGTGCCGCCGAACCGGTCGCCGAGGGCCTGGATGAGCTCGTAGCCGTGCATCGGGTGGTCCGCCAGCAGTACGAGCAGGTACAGGCGGAGGTGGCCGTGGGCGAAGACGGGGCTCATGCGGGCACCTCGCCGTCGTCGGTCGGGACCGTCGGGGGTGCCGGGGGTGCCGGGGGCGCGGTCGGCTCGGCGGCGACCGGCGGGGCGTGCAGCACCGCGATGTCGCCGGACACCGAGTTCACGCGCAGGTCGAGCCACTGGCCGGCCAGCTCGCCGCCCTGCTTCACGTACGAGCCGCGCACACCGCGGATCTCGGAGTCGTCGAACTGCAGCTTGCCGGACGCCGTGCTGACGGTGCACTGGTAGGCGACACCGTCCTCGAGCCGGACGCTCACGCCACCGGAGACGGTGTTGACCCGCGCCGACTCCGGCACGCCGTGCAGGTCGAGCACGACGTCCGCCGAGACACCGTCCGCCTGGAACCGCGGGATCTCGCCCGTGGCCACGACGTCACCCGAGACCGTGTGGACCGTCAGGGCGCCGTCGAGCTCGCGGATGGTCGTCGCACCGGAGACGGCGTTGATCGTGACGTCGCCGGCGACACCGTCCACGACGAGGTCACCGGACACCGTGTTGAGCACGGCGCCGCGGTTGGTGCCGGACAGCAGGGCGCCCGCCGACACGACGCCGAGGTTCACCGAGGCGTCGCGGGGGACCAGGATGCTGACGTCCGCCTGGGCCTTGCCGCGGAACGACTTGAGGAACCCGATGGGGTCGTCCCACCGGATCTGCGGGTGGTCGACGGTGAGCGTGTCGCCGTCGACCTCGATCTTCAGCTGCTTGCCGGACACGCTGTGGACCTCGACCCGGGCGGTGGGTTCGTCGTGTGCCACGACGTCCACCTGACCACCGACGAGTCCGACACGGAGTGTGCGGACGATGCCGGTGTCGATGACCTTGGGCTCGTCGACGAGCCACTTCTCCTGTGCCATGGCGCTTCCTCCAACTCGCGATGTATCGCGTCTGTGGAGGTCACGCTATATCGCGACTCGACGCTCCGCAAGGGTGCCGGGCGGATGGTGAGCAGAAAAGGTCGGGTGGGGCCCGGTGACCCGACCATTCCTGCTCACGAAGCATGCGCGACGGACGTGGGGCGAGCCTCCAGGACGACCCGGCGCTCGGGGCTCCACGGGAACCGGCGGAAGAACGGCATGAGCGGCTGCACCATCGGGCCGATCGCGAAGGCGGCGATGACGGTGCCGGCGCCGACGTTCCCGCCGAGGATCCAGCCCACGACCACGACGGACACCTCGACCAGGGTGCGCGCGAGCCAGAGCGGCCAGCCGAGGCGCTCGTGCAGCCCGACCATCAGGCCGTCACGGGCCCCGGTGCCGAACCCCGCGCCGATGTAGAACGCCGTCGCGATGGCGAGCAGCACCAGTCCCGCGACGAACAGGGCGATCCGGGCGGGCAGGCCAGACGGCTCCGGCACGAGCCAGAGCACCAGGTCGGCGCTCGGCCCGATCGCCAGCGCGTTCAGCAGGGTGCCGATGCCCGGCTTCTGGCGCAGCGGGATCCAGAACAGCAGGATCACGCCGCTCGACACGACGGTGATGACACCGAACGACCACGGCACCACGTTCTCGAGGCCCTGCGTCAGGACGGTCCACGAGCTCACTCCGACCACCGCGCGGACCTGCAGCGCGGTGGACGCGCCGTAGAGGAACAGACCGACGAAGAGCTGGACGAAACGGAACGTGAGGGCGGTGCTGCGGGACATGGGTTCATCGTCGATGCGGATTGGACTGCTGGTCGAGGGCCAATCGCGCTACCGTGGACCCATGACCCCCGTGCTGTTGAGTGCCCGATCTGCTGCACTGCTGCTCACCGACTGGCGGGACGGCACCGACGCCCCCGCGTACGAGGCCCTGTCCGACGCCATCCGGGTCCTCGTCATCGACGGCCGGGTCGCGCAGGGCGTGCGGCTGCCGGCGGAGCGCGGGCTCGCGACCGCGCTCGGCATCTCCCGCACGACCGTGGCCAACGCGTACGCCCGACTGCGGTCCGACGGGTTCGTCGTGTCCGTCCGTGGCTCCGGCAGCGTGGTCCACCTGCCCGCGTCCCTGATCGGTCGACCCGACCCGGAACGGCTCGGCGGGGTGGTCGACGGCGAGCTGCTCGACCTGCGCAAGGCCGCGATGCACTCGGCACCGGGGGTCGCCGAGGCCGTCGAGCGGGCGGTGCGGCACGTCCCCGCGGCGCTCGCCGGCATCGGGTACGACACCGTCGGCGACCCGGGTCTCCGTGCTGCGATAGCGGACCGGTACACCGAGCGCGGACTGCCGACCGACCCGTCCCAGGTGATCGTGACGATCGGAGCGCAGCACGCCATCGCGCTCCTCGCCCGGGTGCTCGTCCGCCGCGGGGATGCCGTGCTCGTCGAGTCGCCGACCTACCCGCACGCGCACGAGGCGTTCCGCGAGGCCGGCGGACGGCTCGTCGGCGTGCCCGTCGACGCGCGGACCGGGTGGGACGCCGCCGCGCTGGAGACGACGCTGCGCCGGACCGCCCCGGCCGTCGCCTACGTCATGCCCGAGCTGCACAACCCGACCGGAGCGACCATGTCCCCGTCGACGCGCCAGCTCCTGCTGTCCGTCGCGGCGTCGGTCGGCACGACGGTCGTCGCCGACGAGACGATGGGTGAGCTGCGGATCGACGGCGCGCCGTCGCTGCCGCTGGCAGCAGCGGACCCGTCGGGGGCGTCGGTCGTGATGATCGGGTCGGCCGACAAGGTCTTCTGGGGCGGCCTGCGGATCGGCTGGATCCGGGCCGCACCGGCGCTCCTGCAGCGGCTGCTCGCCGCCCGCCCGACGGGCGACCTCGGCACGCCCGTCCTCGACCAGCTGGTCGCGCGGGAGCTGGTCCCACGCACGGCGGCCGTCCTGGAGGCGCGGCGCGAGTCCCTGCGACAGGGTCGCGACGACGTCGTGGGCGCGCTCAGGGCACGACTCCCGGAATGGGACGTCCCGTCGCCGGCGGGCGGGCTGACGACGTGGGTGGGCCTCGGGCGTCCGGTGTCGAGTGCGCTCGTGCTGGCCGCGCGGTCCGAGGGCGTGGTGCTGGCGTCCGGGGGCGTGTTCGGCCCGGACGGCGGCTTCGAACGGTTCCTGCGGGTGCCGTTCACGATGGCGCCGGCGGACCGCGGTCGGCTGGTGGACGTGCTCGAACGGGCGTGGGCTCGTGTCGGTGGGGAGTCCGCCGGGGTGCGGGGGTCGCTCGCCGCGGTCGTGTGAGGGGGCGGGCGCGGTGCTCCGGGGTCATCCTCTGGGGTGAAGATGCACCCGCCATGTCGCTCCCGGGGGTGATGCGGCCCGGGGCGGCTGCGGCGATGCTGATGCCATGAACGCGACCCTGTCCGCCGGTCCTCCGGCCGCTGCTGCGTCCCCGACGTCCTCGTCCGCGCAGCCGTGCCCGGCGGTGCCCGCCGTGGTGCGCGTCACGATGGCCCTGAGCGGTGCGCTGCTCGCCGGTGTGCTGACCTCGTTCGGGCAGAGCGTGCCCGCGCTGTCGTCGGTCGCCAACTCGGCCGGCCCCTGGTTCCTCGTCGCCGTCGCGCTGTGCATCGGCGCCGGGGCCCGTGCCGGCCGGTTCGCCCTGCCGCTCGCGATGTTGCTCGGCGTCGTGCTGCTCGAACTCATGCACGTCGGCTACTGGGCCACGACGAACCTGCGCGGCTACCCGGACTTCCTGTCCGTCACCAACCCGTGGGTGCTGCTCGGCGTCCCCGCGGGGCTGCTCGCCGGTGCGGTCGCCGTGTTCGTCCGCTCCCGTGACACCCGCTGGCGCGCTGGAGCGTTCGGGGTCACCGCCGCGATCCTGATCGGCGAGGGGGTACGGGCGCTGCTGCAGGTGGTGGCCACGACCGGCCCGGTCACCTGGGTGGTCGAGATCGTCGTCGGCATCGTCGTGCTCGTCGTCGGGGTGGCCACCGCCCGGTCGTCGGTCGGCCGCGTGATCGCCCTCGGCACCGGGGTCGTCGGAGCCGTCGGCGTCCTCGGGCTCTACCTGCTGATCGGGGCCTGAACCCGGCCGCTCGCAGACGCGTCCTGCGAGGATCGATGACGTGCACCTCCTCTCGGTCTTCAGCCTCCGCAACCGGGCCCTCATCGCGCTCGTCACCATCGTCGTCGCGATCTTCGGCGGCATCGCGCTGTCGAACCTCAAGCAAGAGCTCATCCCGAGCGTCGAGTTCCCGCAGGTCGCGATCGTCAGCGCGTACCCCGGGGCGACGCCCGAGGTGGTGTCCAACGACGTCTCGACGAAGATCGAGCAGGCGATCCAGGTCGTCCCCGACCTCGAGTCCACCAGCGCGACCTCGTCCACCGGACAGAGCGTGGTGTCGGCGTCGTTCCAGTACGGATCGAACCTGGCGAGCGCCGAGGACAAGATCCAGACCGCGGTGAACGCGCTGTCGCTGCCCGACTCGGTGCAGACGCAGATCGTCACCGGGTCCTTCGACGACCTGCCGGTGCTGCAGGTCGCGGTCTCGGCGTCCGGCAACCAGGAGCAGCTCGTCGACCGGCTGCAGGCCTCGGCGATCCCCGACCTCGAGAAGCTCGACGGCGTGCGGCAGGCGGACGTCTTCGGCAACCCCGGCCGCCGGGTCGTGATCACGCCCGACCAAGACGAGCTCGCCGCCCGTGGCCTCACCCAGACGGCGATCTCGGACGCGCTCGACGACAACGGCACCCTGATCCCCGGTGGCACGATCACCGAGGACGGCTCGACGCTGTCGGTGCAGACGGGCGAGCGGATCGCGTCGCTCGATGACATCCGTGCGCTGCCGCTGACGAGTTCGTCGAGTTCGTCGAGTTCGTCGGGTTCGGACGGGGCCGGGTCCGCTGGTGCCGATGGGACGGCGTCCGGTGACGGTACGGCCGCGGGCGCGACCGGGACGGGTACGACAGGGAGCGGCACGGGTGCGACCGGTTCCGCGCCCACGGATGACGCCGCGACGGGCGGGTCCACGACCGCCGCCACCCCGACCGACACCACGCTCGGCGACGTCGCGAAGGTCGCGATCACGGAGTCGCCACGCACCTCGATCAGCCGGGTGGACGGCGAGCAGGCCCTGACGATCTCGATCACGAAGACGCAGGAGGCCAACACGGTCGACGTCTCGAAGACCGTGCGCGACGCCCTGCCGGGAATCGAGGACAAGATCGAGGGCGATCCCCGCTTCACCGTCGTCTTCGACCAGGCGCCCTACATCCAGCAGTCGATCGACTCCCTGGCCGAGGAGGGGCTGCTCGGCCTCGCCTTCGCGGTGATCGTGATCCTCGTCTTCCTGCTCTCGTGGCGTTCCACGCTCGTCACCGCGATCTCGATCCCGACGTCGGTGCTCCTGGCCGCGATCGGCATGCGTGCCGCCGGGTACACGCTCAACATCATCACGCTGGCCGCACTCACCATCGCGATCGGCCGCGTGGTCGACGACTCCATCGTCGTCATCGAGAACATCAAGCGGCACATGGTCCCCGGTGTCGACCGCGGCCAGGCCGTGCGGGAGGCCGTGCGCGAGGTCGCCGGTGCCGTCACCGCCTCGACCCTGACGACCGTCGCGGTGTTCCTCCCGGTGGCCTTCGTCGCCGAACTCGTGGGGGAGCTGTTCCGTCCGTTCGCCGTGACGGTCACCCTGGCGCTCGTCGCGTCGCTGTTCGTCTCGCTCACCATCGTCCCGGTGCTCGCGTACTGGTGGCTGCGCCCGTCGAAGGTGAGGCCGGGCGAGGCGACGGCAGCAGCGGCGGCGGCCACGGACGCGGAAGCGGCAGTGGAACCGTCGGCGGTCGGTGCCGAGCACGATCGCCCAGACGGAGCGCTCGCCTCCGCCGCGGACCTGCACGACGCCGGCCGGGTGGACCGCCTGCGCCGCGTGTACCTGCCGGTGCTCCGGTGGGTCGTCCGCAAGCCGGTCGTCGTCATCCTGCTCGCCGTGATCGTCCTCGGCGGCACGGTCGCCACGCTGCCGTTCGTCACCACGAACTACCTCGGCGACTCGGGGCAGAACACGTTCACGGTCACGCAGGACCTGAAGGCCGGCTCCAGCCTCGCCGTCCAGTCCGAATCCGCGCGCAAGGTCGAGCGGGCGCTCCAGGGCGTCGACGGCGTCGAGACCGTGCAGACCACCATCGGCACGAGCGGCCAGTCGATCCAGGCGGCGTTCGGCGGTGGCGGCAGCGCCTCGGTGCAGTACGCCGTGACGACCGATGCCGAGGCCGACCAGCCGACGATCCAGGCCGACGCCCGGAAGTCGATCGCGCGGATCGACGACGTCGGCGAGGTCACCATCGCGTCCTCCGGCGGCGGGTTCGGCGGCAGCAGCGACATCGAGGTCGACGTGACCGCGCCGACCCAGGCGCAGCTCGAGACCGCGTCGCGCCAGGTGCTGAAGACCATGCAGTCGGTCCCGGACACGACCAGCGCGACGAGCAACCTGTCCGCCGCCGAGCCGTTCCTCGCCGTCCGGGTCGACCGTGCCAAGGCCGCGTCACTCGGCCTCACCGAGACCCAGGTGGGTGGCCTCGTCGCCGCCGCGGTCTCACCGCGGGACACCGGCAGCATCGAGATCGACGACGCGACGCTCGACGTCTACATCGCCGACCCCGAGCCGCCGACCACGATCGCCGCGCTCCGCGCCCTCGACGTCCCGACGAGCACCGGCACCGTCCCGCTGTCCGACGTCGCCTCGGTGGAGGAGTCCGAGGGTCCCACCACGGTCACGACGACGAACGCCGCCCGCACCGCCACGATCACCGTGTCGCCGGACGCCACCAACCTGGGGGCGGCCGTGCAGTCCGTCACGACCGCCGTCGACGAGCTCGACCTGCCGAAGGGCGCGACCGCCTCCATCGGTGGCGTCGCTGCCAGCCAGTCGTCGGCGTTCTCGCAGCTCGGCCTCGCGGTCCTGGTCGCGGTGCTGATCGTCTACGTGATCATGGTCGCGACGTTCCGGAGCCTGCTCCAGCCGCTGCTGCTGCTCGTGTCGGTACCGTTCGCAGCGACGGGCGCGATCCTGTTGCAGATCGCCTCCGGCGTCCCGATCGGCGTCGCGTCGCTCATCGGCCTGCTCATGCTCGTCGGCATCGTCGTGACGAACGCGATCGTGCTCATCGACCTCGTCAACCAGTACCGACGGCGCGGCTTGCGGGTGCGTGAGGCGTTGATCGAGGGCGCGACACGACGCCTCCGTCCGATCCTGATGACGGCGATGGCGACGATCTTCGCGCTGCTGCCGATGGCGATCGGTCTGACCGGCAAGTCCGGGTTCATCTCGCAGCCGCTGGCACTGGTCGTGATCGGCGGCCTGGTGTCCTCGACACTGCTGACGCTCGTGGTGCTGCCGGCGCTGTACTTCGTGGTCGAGCGGGCGCGCGAACGGCGGGCCGACCGACGGATGGCGAGCGAACCGGCGACGGGCGAGGCTGCCTAGCGGCGGTACTCGGCGTCGATCGCGGCGAGGGGCGAGACGGCGGGCCGGTCGGCACGCTCCTCGCGCTCGACGGCCCGGAACCACGACACGAGCACACAGGTCAGCGTGACGAGGAAGACGATCCCGGCGGCCTGCGCGAACACCGCCAGGTGCCCGGTCGCGGCCGCGTACCCGCCGAAGGCCATGGTGGCGGCGAACGACAGCCCGAGCAGCAACTCCGCAGAGGTCTGCAGCGCAGAACGGTCCCAGCGGGTCGCGGCGGCGCGTGCAGGGCGGGTCGAGGTGTCGGTCACCCCGGAAGTCTGCGACCTGCGGGCTGTCGGCAGTAGTCCCGACTCCGGGTGCCACCCACCCGGGGCACGCGGCAGAGGCCGTCCCCGCGAGCGCGCCCGCGCGTTCCCGCGAAAGCGACACTCTCCCGCCGAACATCGGCGGCACAACGTCGCTTTTGCGGCACGGACGGCCGCTCGTCGGCGAGGAGTGTCGCTTCGGCGGCACACAGCCCGGCCGCGGCCGTGCCCGCGCACGCCCGCGCCTCAGCCCAACTGGGCCCGGAAGAACGTCGCGACGCGGCGGCTCATCGCCTCGTCGAGCTGCGCGATCGAGTGCGCCGTCCCCTCGACCTGCACGAACGTGACCGGCACGTCGTGTGACCGGAGCGTCGCCGCGAACTCCTGCGACTCCCACAGCGGGATGAACTCGTCCGTCGAGTGCCCGATGAAGAACGGCGCCGTGTCCGAGGTGACGTGGTACTCCGGCGACGCCCGGGTGGCCGCTGGACAGTTCGCGTAGGTCCGGCATCCGAGGTAGAGCAGCTGCTTGCGCTGGAAGGACGCGGACACCCCGTCGGCCCGGGTCGAGCGTGACGTCAGGTTCGTGGGGCCGCTCAGGTCGACGACCGCACGGATCCGGTCGCCATCGGCGTACGCGGCGGACTCGTGGTCGGTCACCGCGAGCATCGCCGCCAGGTTGCCGCCCGCGCTCCCCCCGAACACCCCGACCCGCTGGGAGTCGACGTCGTACGTGGACAGCGTGGTGGGGCGGAACACGTAGTCGAGCGCTCGCCGGACGTCGTCGAGGCCGGCCGGGAACGGGTCGGTGGGGGCGAGCCGGTAGTCCACGTTGAACGTGACGAAGCCCTCGGACGCCAGGTACTTGCACACCGACCGGTAGGCGGCGGTGGCCTTGTCGCCGTGCGACCAGCTGCCGCCGTGGATCATCAACACCGCGGGCCGGCCGGTGCTGGCCGCAGCCTCGGCGGGGTCGGCGGTCGGGGTGGCGGACGGCGTCGCCGTGGGGGTCGCGGTCGTCTCCGGGGCGCTGTCGGCCGGCAGGCAGACGTCGAGTCGCTGCAGCGGAGCCGTGCCGTACGGCACATCCGCGACCACGTCGATGCCGTGGTACTGCAGGGACAGCGGGTAGATGACGCTGTCGGCGGTGACCGTCGCGTTCTCGTCGCCGACGGGGTCCGTGCTGCAGGACGCGACCGCGCCGAGCGCCACGACCGCGGCGACGAGCGCGAGCACTGTGCGGCGGCCGGACTTCATCGGTTCCACGGTAGCCGCACCCGAGGCCGGCCACGTCACCCCAGCGGAGGAACCCCAGCGGAGGAACCCCAGCGGAGGAATCCCAGCGGAGGAACCCCGACCGCGCAAGCCGACCGCGCAACCCTGCAACCACGACAGTGCCAGGATGAGAGCAGGGGGCAGCCGCCGCCCGGACCGCAGGAGGACCCGTGAGCCGTCGCAAGGCCTGGAACGCCGATCCCGAACCACTGCTCCGCGTCGAACCGGGCTTCCGCCTCGACCAGGTCGACCCGGATGCGACCCCGGGCTTCCCCGGCCGCAAGATCGACGGGCTCGAAGCGCTCGCCGCGGGAGCCTCTCGCCTCGCTGCCCTGCAGGAGCGCCTGTACGCGGCGTCGACCGCCGGCGACCAGCGCCGGGTGCTGCTCGTCCTGCAGGCGATGGACACCGCCGGCAAGGGCGGCATCGTCTCGCACGTCGTCGGTGCGGTCGACCCGAACGGCGTGCGGTACGCGGGCTTCAAGGCCCCGACGGCCGA
Organism: Curtobacterium sp. RIT-PI-V; assembly: GCF_025642935.1. NCBI lineage: Bacteria > Bacillati > Actinomycetota > Actinomycetes > Micrococcales > Microbacteriaceae > Curtobacterium > Curtobacterium sp. RIT-PI-V. The sequence goes on along the minus strand of NZ_JANZKM010000020.1, from coordinate 51,826 downwards.
GGAGCGCGAGCACGACTTCCTCTGGCGCATCGAGCGCCAGCTCCCGAGTGCCGGACAGCTCGGCGTCTTCGACCGCTCGCACTACGAAGACGTCCTCATCCAGCGCATCCGGGGCTTCGCGGCACCGGACGAGATCGAACGACGCTACGGCGCGATCACCGAGTTCGAGGACCGCCTCACCGCCGAGGGCACCACCATCGTCAAGGTGATGCTGCACATCTCGAAGGACGAGCAGCGCGAACGCCTCGGCGAGCGACTCGACCGCCCCGACAAGCACTGGAAGTTCAACCCGGCCGACATCGACGAGCGCCTGCTGTGGGACCGCTACCAGGACGCGTACCAGATCGTGTTCGACCGGACCTCGACCCCGCAGGCGCCCTGGTACGTCGTGCCGGCGAACCGCAAGTGGTACGCCCGCCTGGCGGTGCAGCAGCTCCTGCTCCGGGCCCTCGAGGACATGCAGCTCTCGTGGCCCAAGGCGGACTTCGACGTGGCCGAGCAGCGACAGCGGCTCGCCGAGTCCTGACCGACGGGCAGGCCGGGAGGCACGGGCCGGGTCCCGTTCGCGGCCGTCGGTCGACGACGGGGCTGGCATCAGAGCGCGGGGTCGCGTAGACTCGCTCGGTCGGCCTTCGACGCCGTGACATCGTGATCACGGGCTTTTTGTTGGGTGTGTGTTGCTCGAGGGCTGGAATCACGTCGAATCGCGACGGGATGAACCCCCTCTCCGCAAGCAGCCCCCGCCGATGTCGCTGTCGGGCGCTGCGGTTCGTTGCGCACCCGAGAAAGCAGTCATGGCTCCGTACAACAAGGGCGCGGACAACCGCGCCTCCGACCGTCCCCGTCACCCGAACGGCACCCCCGCCGCCCGCAGCAGCAAGCACCGCGGCTTCCGCGCCGCCGAGCCGACCGCGCCGCGTCAGAAGCAGCGCTGGGACGCCGAGGAGCGTCGCGGCCGCTCGGCGCAGGGCGAGCGCCCCGCGCGCCCGAACTGGGAGCCCCGCGACAGCGGCGGCCAGCGCCGCCCGGAGCGCGACGACCGTGGTGGTCGCGGCTACAACCGTGACGACCGCGCCCCGCGTCGCTTCGACCGCGATGACCGTGCGCCGCGTCGCTTCGACCGTGACGATCGCGCTCCGCGTCGTGACAACGACGACCGTCCCCGTCGCTTCGACCGCGACGACCGCGCTCCGCGTCGTGACAACGACGACCGTCCCCGTCGCTTCGACCGCGACGACCGCGCTCCGCGTCGTTCGTTCGACCGCGATGACCGCGCTCCGCGCAGCTTCAACCGCGACGACCGTGCGCCCCGTCGTGACAACGACGACCGTCCGCGTCGCTTCGACCGCGACGACCGTGCGCCCCGTCGTGACAACGACGATCGCCCGCGTCGTAGCTTCGACCGCGACGACCGTGCGCCCCGTCGTGACAACGACGATCGCCCGCGTCGTAGCTTCGACCGCGACGCTCCCTACTCGCACGGCCGTCCCGACGCTCCGCAAGCTCCGCGTCGCGCCGGAACCGGCTCGCAGGGGCCCAGCGCTCCGCGCAAGTTCGACCGCGACGACCGCAGCGCTCCCCGCCGTTCCTTCGACGAGCCCGAGCGCGGCAAGTTTGTCCCCGCCGACGACGTCAAGCTCGCGAAGCTCCAGGCCGAGTCCACAGTGGCGTCCGACGTCGAGGGCGTGACCTTCGGCGACCTCGGCATCGGCGGCAACATCTCCCGCGCCCTGCAGGAACTCGGCGCGAGCAGCCCGTTCCCGATCCAGGCAGCGACGATCCCCGACGTGATCGCCGGCAAGGACGTCCTCGGCCGTGGCCGCACGGGCTCCGGCAAGACCATCGCGTTCGGCGCCCCGCTCGTCGAGAAGCTCATGGAGCACGGCGGCGGCACGAAGCGCAAGATGGGCCGCGCCCCGCGTGCGCTCATCCTCGCGCCGACCCGCGAGCTGGCCCTGCAGATCGACCGCACGGTGCAGCCGATCGCCCGCTCGGTGGGCCTCTTCACCACGCAGATCTACGGCGGTGTCCCGTACGGCCGCCAGGAGGGCGCGCTCGAGCGCGGCGTCGACATCATCGTCGGCACCCCCGGTCGTGTGCAGGACCTCATGAACAAGGGGAAGCTCGACCTCAGCGAGGTCGTCATCTCCGTGCTCGACGAGGCCGACCACATGTGCGACCTCGGGTTCCTCGAGCCGGTGCAGGAGATCCTGTCCGCGACCGCCGAGGTGACCCCGCAGGGCAACCGTGCGCAGAAGCTGCTGTTCAGCGCGACGCTCGACACCCAGGTCGCGGCGCTCGTCGAGCAGTTCCTGCACGAGCCGAGCGTGCACGAGGTCGCGGGTGAGGACCAGGCGTCCTCGACCATCGACCACCGTGTCCTCGTGGTCGAGCAGCGCGAGAAGGACCGTGTCCTCGAGGAGCTCGTCGCCGGTGACGGCAAGACGATCGTCTTCGCCCGGACCCGTGCCTACGCCGAGCGCCTCGCCGACCAGTTCGAGGACGCCGGCATCCGTGCCACGTCGCTCCACGGAGACCTGAACCAGTCGCGCCGGACCCGGAACCTGCAGCTCCTGACGAGCGGCCGCGTGAACGTGCTCGTCGCCACCGACGTCGCCGCCCGCGGCATCCACGTCGACGACGTGTCGCTCGTCGTGCAGGCGGACGCCCCGGACGACTACAAGGCCTACATGCACCGCTCCGGCCGCACGGGTCGTGCCGGCAAGGAGGGCACCGTCGTGACCCTCGTGCCGCGTGGTCGCATCCGCAAGATCGAGGGCATCCTCGATCGCGCCGAGATCGCGGCGGACCTCGTGCAGGCCGCCCCTGGTGACGGCATCGTCAGCGAGCTCGCCGCGCGGTAGTCGCGACCACACGGACGACGGGAGGCCCGGTACCAGCTGGTACCGGGCCTCCCGTCCGTCACATGGTGAGCAGAAATGGTCGGGTCCCGAAGTCGGACCCGACCATTTCTGCTCACGAAGCGAGCACGCGAGCGCGCGACCGCGTCAGCGGTTGAAGAACAGCAGCCCGCGCACGAAGCCGGCCTGGCCGGCGTGCTGCGTGCAGTCGTCGAGGATGCTCACGAGCCGGGCGCCGGCGGTGACGGGCGGGTCCCACGCGTCGTCGACCACGGGGTCGAGGTCGTCGGGGCCGAGCGTGCCGAGGTACGCGACGGTGCGGTCGTGGACGGCACGCAGGTACCCGGTGAGCAGCTCGGCCGAGGCACGCACGCGACCGACGTCGTCGCGGGACATGCCGTAGCCGAGGGCCTCGGCCGGGAACGGCAGGCCGAACCGCTCGTACCAGCCGTCGGCGGTCCACACCTGCGCGGTACCGGCGAGGTCGGCGATCTGGACGTCCTGTCCCCGGGCGGTGTGCCACGCGAGCCATGCCAGGGTGTTCGCCCCGGCGGCCGGACGCGCTGCGAGTTGGTCCTCGGACAGGCCGTCGACGGCACGTTCGACGGTCTCGGGGACGCGGGAGAACGCTTCGATCAGGACTTCGGACGGTGTCATGGGCACCACGCTACGCGCGCGCCACGACACACGAGGTCACGCGCATCGTCACGCGGAGCGGGCTGCGGTCTCCGCGCGCGAGTGGCGGTCCAGCGCATCGCCGAGCCCGGCGAACGCGGCGGCGAGCCGGACCCGGTCGGCGGGGGCGACGACCTCGCGGAAGGCGTCCGAGTACACGGCGCCGATCTGCCGGGCGACCTCGGCGCCGGAGGCGGTGAGGTGCAGCAGGACGCTGCGACGGTCCTGCGGGTTCGGTCGTCGCTCGAGGTGTCCGCGCTGTTCGAGGCGGTCGACGAGCGACGTCATCGCGCCCGTGGTGAGCTCGAGGTACTCGCCGGCCTGCTTCGGGGTGACGCCCTCGCCGTCGGCCGCGGCCAGGAAGAACACGAAGCGGGTGTCGGTGGCGTTCAGCCCACGCACGACGCTCTCGTGGTGCAGGACGCGGGCGTGCTGCGTCTGGAGCAGGCGGAAGGCGGTGAGGAGCTTCGCGAGGTCGGTGTCCGAGTCCACGCTCTCCGGCACGGAGACGGTCGGCGACACGGGCGCGGGCGGCAGGGTGTCGGGCAGGACGGGCTGGGTGGTGTCCGTCATCAGCAGCTCTTCTCGGCAGGGGGTGGGAAGACTCAGTCAACAAGTATCTCACTCGTCAAGACACCCCCAGCACGGGGGTGGTTCCTTCCCTTGTGAGCCGCTCGGCGGAAAAGTAACTTGATCGTCGTAGCAAACACCACGGCACCGACGCGACCAACCACCGCGACCACGGCGCCACCGTTTCCGGATCAGGAGCTCTCGCAATGTCTCGTGTCACCCCTCGCGCCGCCCGTCTCGCGGCCTGGATCGCCATCCCCGCCGCCCTCGTCGCCTCGGGTGTCGTCGTCTCGACCGCGTCCTACTCGGCGTTCTCGGCCACCACCGTCAACCCGACCAGCAACTGGACCGCCGGCAGCGTCGCCCTCACCGACGACGACAACAACACCGCGCTCTTCACGGCGACGGGCCTCAAGCCCGGCTCGACCGGCGCCAACTGCATCACGGTCACGTCGACCGGCTCGCTGGCCTCGACCGTGAAGCTGTACGGCACGAACCCGGCCACCACGAACAACCTCTCGGGCAACATCAACCTGCAGGTGGAGCAGGGCACGGGCGGTGGCTTCGGCTCCTGCACCGGCTTCACCCCGGCCGCGACCAGCGGAACGCTCTACAACGGCACCCTCGCCGCGTTCGGCACCGGCTCCACGAACTTCGCCACCGGCCTCGGCACCTGGGCCCCGACCGGCTCCGCGTCCGAGTCGCGCGTCTACCGCTTCACCTACACGGTCTCGAGCACCGCGCCGAACACGGTGCAGGGCGGCACCGCGTCCCTCGGCCTCACCTGGGAGGCCCAGAACAGCTGAGCCGGGAGCCCTCCCACCCGGTGACCGGGGCTGAGCCCGAGCCAGCCCCGGTCGCCACCCCCGAGAACGCGCCCCCGGTCGAAGGCAGTCATGAGCAGCATCGCAGTGCACGGTGGTCCCACACCGCACGCCGTGTTCCGTGACGTCGTCGACTGGGGGCGCGTCGTCGTCGGCACCGTCGCACGCGGTGTGGTCGCGACCCTCCTCGGCCTCGCCCTGTGGGCGGCCGCCCCCGCGCTGATCGGCTGGCAACCCACCACGGTGATGACCGGGTCGATGGAGCCGCGGCTCACGCCGGGGGACGTCGTCGTCTCGCGACCGGTCGCGTCGGGCGAGGTCCGGACGGGCAGGATCCTGCTCGCCGACGACCCGGACCAGCCCGGTCACCTCCGCATGCACCGCTACGTCGAGGACGGCCCGCACGGCACCGTGGTCACCAAGGGCGACGCGAACCCGCAGCAGGACTCCACGCCGCTCGAACGCTCGGCCGTGCGCGGGGTCGCCTTCCTGCGCATCCCCTTCGTCGGTTCGCCGGTCCTGTGGCTCCGGCAGGGGGAGTGGGTGAAGGTCGTCGTGGTCGCACTCGGTCTGACGGCGATGCTCGCGCTCTGCACGGCCGACGGGTCGCTCCGCCGCCTCACGGCGGTCGACGACGGCTCGGACCGGGACGACACCGACCACGGGTCGGGTGACGGTCCGCCGGACGGGACCGACGCCGGCCGGGAGGCGCGGGACGGCGCCGCGACGCGCCTCCCGTCCGCCACCTCGACCGTCGTCACCCGTCGCTCGCTCCGTGTGCACGAGCGTCGCGTGCAGCGGCTGCGCCGCTTCGGCGGTGCGGCGGCGGTCCTCGTCATCGCGGGGAGCATCGGCGTGCTCGTGCCCGCGCAGGCGGTGGCCGTGCCGTGGTCGCGGACGACCGTGAACCCGGTGTCGAACTTCACGGCGGGCACGGCCACCGGTGTCCCGACGCTGACCTGCACGGCCGCGTCGTCGAGCACCGTGACGATCGCCTGGACCTACACGGACCCGACCGTGCCGAACTCCTTCGACCTGATGAACGGGGCGACCCAGCTCGCGACCGCCACGACCGCTGGACAGCGTTCGCTGGTCTACGGCGGTGCGGGCCTGCTCGACCTCGGCACGACCTACACGCTGAACCTCCGCACGAACCTCGGCAACAACTGGACCGCGACCAGCACCCAGACCGTCAAGGTCAAGGTCGTCTCGGTCCTCGGCCTGGCATCGGCGAGCTGCGTGCCCTGAGTTCTCCACAGGCGGCGCGCGGCCGTCCGGCGATGTCCCCGGCCGGCGTTACCGTGTCCGCATGCGCATCCTGCACACCGGCGACTGGCACCTCGGCCGCACGCTGCTCGGTGCCGACCTCCTCGAGCACCAGGCGGCGTTCACCGACTGGCTCGTCGACCTCGTGCGGGACCGCTCGGTCGACCTCGTCGTGATCGCCGGTGACGTGTACGACCGGGCGATCCCGCCGATCGACGCGGTCCGCATGCTGTCCCGGGTGCTCGAACGCCTTGCCGAGACGGCGACCGTGGTGCTCACGCCCGGCAACCACGACTCCGCCGCACGCCTGGGCTTCGGTGCCGGTGTGATGGACCGCCGCGTCCGCATCCTCGCCGAACCCGCCCGGATCGCCGACCCGGTGCTCGTCGACGACGCCGACGGCCCGGTGGCGGTCTACGGCATCCCGTACCTGCACCCCGACCTCACCCGTTACGCACTCGCCGACGTGCCGGACGAGCCCCTCGCGCGGTCGCACCACGCCGTCGTGCACGCCGCCACCGAGCGGATCCGGTCCGACCTCGCGCTGCGGGGCGGCACCCGCAGCGTCGTCGTCGCGCACGCCTTCGTCGGCGGGGCGGACCCGAGCGACAGCGAGCAGGACATCCGCGTCGGCGGTGTCGACCGGGTGGCCGAATCGGTCTTCGACGGCTTCGACTACGTCGCCCTCGGGCACCTGCACGGCCCGCAGCGGGTCGGCGACGGCGGACGGATCCGGTACGCCGGCTCACCGCTGGCGTTCTCGTTCGGCGAGCGGCACCAGCAGAAGTCGGTGACGATCGCCGAGCTCGACGCGGCCGGTGCCGTCTCGGTCGAACTCGTGCCCACTCCCGTGCCGCGCCGCCTGGTCGACGTCCGTGGGGGCATCGACGACATCGAGTCGGGGGTCTTCCGTGCCGACGCCGACGCGTGGGTGCGGGTGGCCGTGACCGACACGGTGCACCCCGAACGCATGTACGCCCGGGTGAAGGACCACTTCCCGCACGCGTTGGCGATCACGCACGAACCGGCTGACCGCGGCCCGGCCTCGGTGGCCCGTGCGGTCACAGCGACGTCCGACCCGGTCGAGGTCGCAGCCGACTTCGTGGCCTTCGCCACCGGTGCCGCCCCCGACGACGACGAACACGCCGTCCTGACCGAGGCGTACGAGGCCGCGGCACTGGCGCTGCAGCGTGAGGGGGACCGCTGATGTACCTGCACCGACTCGAACTCCGCGCCATCGGGCCCTACCCCGACCTGGTGTCCATCGACTTCGCAGCGCTCGCGGCCTCCGGGGTGTTCCTGCTCGAGGGGCCGACGGGCTCGGGCAAGTCGACCATCATCGACGCCGTCGTGTTCGCCCTGTACGGCGGGCTCGCCGGGTCCGACGCCAGCTCCGACCGCCTGCACAGCCAGCACGCCGACCCCGCCGTGGAGCCGTTCGTCGAGCTCGTCTTCGAGACCAGCGCAGGGACCTACCGGGTCCGACGCACCCCGCAGTACGACCGCCCGAAGCAGCGGGGGACCGGCACCGTCAAGCAGCAGGCGTCGGTGCAGCTGTTCCGTCTGGCGAACCCGTCCGACGCCGTCGGCGAACCGATGTCGTCACGCATCCCCGAGGTCGGCGTCGAGATCGGCCGCATCATCGGGCTCGACCGCGCGCAGTTCCTGCAGACCGTCGTGCTGCCGCAGGGCGAGTTCGCACGGTTCCTGCGCTCCCCGGGCGAAGAGCGCCGCAAGCTCCTGCAGTCCCTGTTCGGCACGCAGGTCTACGACCGCACGGCCGACGAGCTCGCCGCGCGGCGCCGTGCCGTGCAGGCCGAGGTCGACGGTGCCGACGACCGCGTGCGTGACGCCCTGAACCGCTTCGCCCAGGCCGCTGGTCTCGACGACGCCGACGAGTCCGCCGTGCCGTCGACCGTGGCGTCGGTCCGAGCGGCCGCCGATGCCGCTGCCGCCGTCCGTGCTGCAGCAGCCGCGGCGGCGACGACCGCGGCCGAGCACGAACAGGCGGTCACGGCACGTGCGAGCGCGCTCGAACGACGCGCGGGGCTGCTCGTGCGACGGGCCGCGCTCGACGACGACGCCCCCGCCGTCGACGCCGCCCGGTCGGCCCTCGCCCTCGGCGAACGCGCAGCACGGGTCGCTGCCGTGGCCGACGGACTCGACGCCGCGGTCCTGCGCTCCGACGCGACCAGCGCGGCCGCCCGGTCGCTGCGTGACCGCCACGGCGTCACCGAGGACGCCGACGCCGTCGTGCTGCGACGCGACGCCCTGGCCGACGACCTGTCGGCGGTGCGGCACCTCGTCGCGGTCGAGGACGGCGCCGCTGCCCGTCGGTCCGCCATCGCCGATGCCACCGCGGACGCCGAGCAGATCGCCGAGCAGCTGCTCGAACGCGACGCCGCACTCGACGCCCGTCCCGCCGAGCGGGCCCGCATCGTCGAGGCCGCACGCACCGCGGCCCGCACAGCAGCCGACGCGGACGCCGCCGCGCACGAGGTCACCCGGATCCGGTCCCTCCGAGCCGACCTCGTGGCGCGCGACGACGCGGCGCAGCGGGTCGCCACGGCCGAGCAGTCCGTCGCCGCCGCGCGCCGATCAGCGACGGACGCCCTCGCCGCCGAGCGGGCACTCCGCGAACGCCGGATCGCCGGGCTCGCCGGAGAACTCGGCGCGGCGCTCACGACCGGCGACCCGTGCCCGGTCTGCGGGTCGACGGCGCACCCGTCGGTGGCGACCCCGCAGGACGACCACCCCACGACCGAGGCCGTCGACGCCGCCGGTGACGCCACGCGCCGAGCGGATCAGCGCCTCGCCGACGCCGCGTCGGACCTGGCGGTCGAGCGCGCCGGACACCAGCGGCTCGTCGACGTCGTCGGCACGGTCGACGCGGCCACGCTCGACACCCTGACGGTGGCCGCTGACGAACGGGTCCGGGCCGCGCACGACGCTGCCGCGCTCGTCCTGCAGCACGAGCGGCAGCGGGCGGAGCACGACACGACGACCGGTCGGCTCCAGCGCGAGCGGAACGACCTCGACGCACGGCGGACCGTCCTGGTCTCGACCGCGCTCGCCGACGCCGAGCGGCTCGACACCGAGCTCAGCACCGTGGAGGCGGCGCTCGAGCGGCTCGCGGCGCTCCTCGACGACCGGCCTGCGACGCTCCGGACAGCCGTCGAGCTCCTCGACGAGCGACTCGTGGCGTACCGCGCGGTCGTGCAGGCCGACGAACGGGTGGCCACCGCGATCCGTGCCCGCGACGACCGCCGTGCCGAGGTCGACCGGGTCCTCGACGACCAGGACTTCCCCGACGTCGCCGCAGCGCGGGCCGGACGACTCGACCCCGACGACACCGACCGGCTGCGGGCGCGGATCAGCGCGGCCGACGCCGAGCGGGCCGTCGTCGTGGCCGGTCTCGCCGAGCCCGCCGTGGTCGCCGCGGCGGACGACTCCGCGGAACTCCTCGACCTCGACGGTGCCCGTGCCGACCGCGCGCGTGCCGCCGTGGCACTCGACGAGGCCTCCGCGGTCGCCGTCTCCGCGGCCGACCGTGCCGACGCGGTCGACCGGTGCGCCACCGAGCTCACCCGTGCGACCCGTGCCCGCGACGAGACGTCGGCACGCAGCCGCGCCGTGGTCCGGCTCGCCGACATCGCGAACGGGGTCACCGCGGCGAACCCGACGGGGATCACCCTGGGTACCTACGTGCTCATGCGCCGGTTCGAGGACGTCGTCGCCGCGGCCAACGACCGACTCCGGGGGATGCTCGCGGGGCGGTTCACGCTCGAGACCTCGGACGAGCGGGAGTCGGGGTCACGGGCACGCCGGACCGGACTGGCACTCGCCGTGCACGACCACACCACCGACACCGTGCGGGACCCCCGCAGCCTGTCCGGCGGCGAGACGTTCACGGTGTCGCTGTGCCTGGCGCTCGGGCTGGCCGACGTCGTGCAGGCCGAGGCCGGTGGCGTCTCGCTCGGCACGCTCTTCGTCGACGAGGGGTTCGGCACGCTCGACCCGGAGACTCTCGACGACGTCATCGGGCAGCTGTCGCGACTGACCGCGGGTGGGCGGCAGGTCGGCATCGTCAGCCACGTCGAGGAGCTCAAGCAGCGGATCCCGGAGCGGATCGCCGTGCGTCGCACCGCGGCGGGCGGCTCGCACGTCACGACGACCGTCTGACGCCGTCGGCCGTCGGCCGTCCGCCGTCGGCCGTCACCGCCGTGGTCGACCGCTACGGGGTCGGCGTGGACTCCACGGTGCCGTCCGGCGGCGGCAGGATGTCCGCCGCGATCCACGGGAACACCCACTGGAACAGCACGAACACGATCGCGGCGAGCAGCACCAGCAGCTCGAGCACCTTCAGGAACGTGGGGCCGGGCAGCAGCCGCCACACCAGGGGGAAGATCACTTGGCCGTCTCCGAGAGTTCCTTCGGGGTGCCCTCGGACGCGGGCATCCAGTAGTCGAGCTTCGCGTGCGTGACGAACCGTTCCGCCGCCGACCACATCGGGTGGCACGCGGTGAGGGTCAGCCACCGGTCCGACGCCGAGGGGTCGACACCCGGCTTGTTCGGCACCGGCGCGATCGTCTCGATGTGGTCCGGGGTGACGATCTGGCTGTCGGTGACCTTGTAGACGTACCAGACGTCGAACTTCGTCTTCGCGTCGGTGACCCGCACGACGACCGAGTCGCCCGTCTTGAGCTCGGCGATCTGGTTGAGCGGCTTGCCGTAGGTCACGCGGTGTCCGGCGACGGCGAAGTTGCCGGGAGCGCCGGGCATGGCGGTGTCCTGGTAGTGCCCGAGCCCGATGGTGTTGAGCACCTTCTCGCGGTCCGTGCCCTCGCCGATCGGCCGGTTGTAGTCCTTGCCGAAGCGCGGGATCTGCATCGTGCCGAACACGTCGGTGACGTCCGGCGGCTCGGCGAGCACGGGTGCGGTCCCGCGGTGCTCGGTGCCGGCCCCGTCCGGGGTCTTCAGCTGGTCGAGTCCCTCGACGAGCTTCGACTGCTCGTTGACCGCCACGACATCCGTCCACCACGCGGTCCACACCACGTACAGCCCGGTGCCGGCCCCAGCGATGATGAGCAGTTCGGCGATGAGCGAGACGATCGCCCCGCCGACCGTCTGCCGTCGCCGGGGGGAGCGGCGCCCGGACCGTCTGCCGCCGTCGTCGTCCCGCGCGCTGCGGCGCGACGAGATGGTGTCGTGTGCGGTCACGGGGCTCCTGATCGGGTGGTCGGTCGGACAGGTCTATCAGATCACGACGACGGCCCGGTGACGACGTTCTCCACACCCCCGTAACGTGGGGGGATGGAGTACCGGATCCGCCCGTTCCGCGCCGACGACACCGAAGCGGTCGTCGCCCTCTGGGAATCGTGCGCTCTCGTCCGCCCGTGGAACGACCCGCGCCGCGACATCGCGCGCAAGGCCACGGTGCAGCCCGAGCTCTTCCTGGTGGCGGAGTCGGAAACCGGCGGGGTCGTCGCCGCGGGGATGGCCGGTTTCGACGGGCACCGCGGCTGGGTGAACTACCTCGCCGTGCAGCCGGACCTGCAGGGCTCCGGTCTCGGCCGGACGCTGATGGCCGAGTTCGAGCGGCTGCTCACCGAACTCGGCTGCCCGAAGGTGAACCTGCAGATCCGTGCGGGCAACGAGCGGGTGCTCGGCTTCTACGAGTCCCTCGGGTACTCCGACGACCGCACCGTGTCGCTCGGCAAGCGGCTCATCCCCGACGTCTGAGCCCCCCCGCTGGGAGCCGTCCGCGGAGCCGAGTCTCGGCGTGGGCGACAGTTCTCGGGTTCTTCGCCCCGAGAACTGTCGCCCACGCCGAGGCTCGGGGCCGCGCTCAGGCCGACGCGAGTGCCACCGACGCCACGACCGCCAGCGCGATGCCGACCCACTGCGGCGCGGTCAGCCGCTCCCGCAGCACCACCCCGGCCAGCACGACCGTGCCGATCGGGTAGAGCGCGTTGAGCACGCTCACGACGGGCAGGGCGCCCGGGTCGTCGCTCGCGTGCAGCCCCGCCTGGATGCACACGTTCGCCAGGGCGTCGAAGACGCCGCAGGCCGCGACCGTCAGCAGCAGTCGCGGCGGCCACCAGCGCCCTGGAGGCACGGCAGACCCCGCGACGTCGTCCGACGCTGCTGGGCCTGCCGCGCCTCCAGACCGCGCCCCGCGCCCGGCACGCACCGTCACCACGAGCGTCGCTGCACCCAGCAGCACCGTCTGCAGCACCCGCGCGACCACGAGTGGGTGGATGCCCGCGCCGGGCGGTGTCATGTCGTAGGCGAGCACGATGCCGCCGAACCCGCACCCGGCCACCGCGGCGGCGACGACCCCGCGCACGGTGGGGCGTGCACCCGAGGTGTCCCGCACCGCGGCGACGAGCACCACCGCGACGACGGCCACGACCACCGCGGCGATCGCCAGCGGAGACAGGACGGTCCCGCGGGCGACGGCGACCACGACCGGGACGACGGCCGCGAACACGGCGGTCAGGGGTGACAGCACGCTCATCGGGCCGATCGCCAGCACGGCGTAGAGCAGCAGGACCCCGACGCCGCCGGACAGCCCGGCGACCGCGCCCCAGAGGGTGCTCGTCCACGACGGTGTCCCCCCGAGCACGGCCAGTCCGATCAGCAGCGGCGCGATCCCGATCGCCGCGGCCACGGCGGCGACCGTCACCGGACGGATGCGCCGTGATGCGAGCCCGCCGAGGAAGTCGGCGAAGCCGTAGACGACGGCTCCGGACAGGCCGAACAGCACGGTGAGCACGGGTCCCATCCTGCCCGGCCCGGTAGCCTGCGTGGCGTGAGCGTTCCCTACCACCGCCTGCCCCGTGTCGACGCACGATGGAGGTGGTGGCGCCCGCTGGTCGCCCTCGCGTTCCTGGCTGGCTGGTACTTCGTTTCCCAGGTGGTCATCGCGGTGGCGTACTTCGTCCCGCTCGGCGTGACCCAGGGGCCGCAGGCGCTGATCGACCTGCAGAACGACCTGGCGGGCGGAGCGCTGGACCCGACCGATCCGCTCGTCCTGTCGCTGTCGCTCGTGTCGCTGGTCATCCTGCTGCCCGGCATCCTGCTGGCGGTCAAGGTCGCACGCCTCGGTCCGGGCAGCATCCTCACCTCGACGCGCTTCCGGGTGCGGTGGGCGTGGACGGCGTGGTGCGTGCTGCCGACCCTGGTCATCGCGGCGGTCATGTTCGTGGTGCAGACCGGTCTCTTCTGGGACGGCGGGATGATCACGACCGACGGCGGTTTCGCCTGGAACCACGCTGCGATCGGGCAGTCGACGGTGTCGCTCGGCACCCTCACGCTCACGATCGTCCTGGTCGTGCTGCTCGTGCCGTTCCAGGGTGCGGCCGAGGAGTTCATCTTCCGTGGCTTCCTCATGCAGACGATCGCCTCGTGGATCCCGCGACGCACCGGCACGATCATCGCCGTGGCGGTGTCGACCGTCGTCTTCGCGGTGCTGCACATCCCGAACGGCTACAACGTCTGGGGCATCCTCGACGTCGGTTCGTTCGGCCTGATCGCGGCGATCATCGTGCTCCGCACCGGCGGTCTCGAGGCCACCGTGCTGCAGCACGCCTTCAACAACATCATGATCTTCGTGCTGCAGGCGCCCGGGTGGTCGAAGGTGGACCTGCAGTCACAGGACGCGAACGGCACCTGGCAGGGCTGGCTCGTCACCCTCGGCACCTCGCTCGCGTTCTGGGGCATGGTCGAACTCCTGGCGTGGTGGCGGAAGCTCGACCGGACGTTCGCCGGACACCAGGCACCGCGGTTCCGCGGGACGCCGCCGGTCTGGGCAGGTGGCAAGCGCTGGCTCGGCCCGGCGGGCACGGGGTGGGCCGTCGCGCCGGCTCGTGCCGTCGACGTCGACGACGTCGACGCAGCCGCTGTGGATGGTGCCGCTGTGGACGGTGCCGCTGTGGACAGTGCCGTGGGTGTCGCCGGTCGCCCGTAGGCTCGTGGCATGAGCACCACGCCCGCGCCCGCTGCCGTGTCGGCTTCGCGAGCCGCAGCGCTCGACGTCCTGCACCGTGTCTGGGGCTACGACGACTTCCGCGGCGAGCAGGCGTCGATCATCGACCAGGTGGTCGCCGGCGGTGACGCCCTGGTGCTCATGCCCACCGGCGGTGGCAAGTCGCTCTGCTACCAGGTGCCCGCGCTCGTGCGCGACGGCGTCGGGGTCGTGGTCTCGCCGCTCATCGCCCTCATGCAGGACCAGGTCGACGCCCTCGCGGCGAACGGGGTGCGTGCTGCCTTCCTCAACTCGACGCAGGGGCCCGACGAGCGTGCCCGGGTCGAGCGCGCGGTCGTCCAAGGCGAGGTCGACATGCTCTACCTCGCGCCCGAGCGGCTCCGGCTCGAGTCCACGCGCGCGCTCCTCGACCGGGCGCGCGTGTCCCTGTTCGCCATCGACGAAGCGCACTGCGTCGCCCAGTGGGGCCACGACTTCCGGCCGGACTACCTCGAGCTGAGCGTCCTGCACGAGCGCTGGCCGACCGTGCCCCGGATCGCCCTCACCGCCACGGCGACCCCGCAGACCCACAAGGAGATCTCGGCGCGGCTCGGCCTCGACGACGCCGCACACTTCGTCGCCGACTTCGACCGCCCGAACATCCAGTACCGCATCGAACCGAAGACCGGCGCGCTGCAGCAGCTCCTCACCTTCATCCGCACCGAGCACAGCGGCGACTCGGGCATCGTCTACTGCCTGTCGCGCAAGTCGGTCGAGCGGACCGCCACCGCACTGGCCGAACAGGGCATCCAGGCGCTGCCGTACCACGCAGGGCTCGACGCCAGGGTGCGAGCGCGCAACCAGTCGACCTTCCTGCGCGAGGACGGCATCGTCATGGTCGCGACGATCGCCTTCGGCATGGGCATCGACAAGCCCGACGTCCGGTTCGTGGCGCACCTCGACCTGCCGAAGTCGGTCGAGGGGTACTACCAGGAGACCGGTCGTGCCGGACGCGACGGACTGCCCTCGACCGCGTGGCTGGCGTACGGCCTGAACGACGTCGTGCAGCAACGACGGATGATCGACCAGTCCGAGGGCGACGCCGCACACCGTCGGCAGCTCAGCGCCCACCTCGACGCCATGCTGAGCCTGTGCGAGACGATCGAGTGCCGTCGGGTTCGGCTCCTGGCGTACTTCGGGCAGCCGTCGACGGCCTGCGGCAACTGTGACACGTGCATCGCCCCGCCCGAGTCGTGGGACGGCACCGTGCCCGCGCAGAAGCTGCTGTCCACGGTCGTCCGGCTCGAGCGTGAGCGCGGCCAGCGGTACGGCGTCGCCCACCTCGTCGACATCCTGGTCGGCAAGCAGTCCCCGCGGGTGCAGGAACTGCAGCACGAGTCGTTGGCGACCTTCGGCATCGGCTCCGACCTGTCCGACGGCGAGTGGCGCGCGGTGGCCCGACAGCTGCTCGCGCAGGGCTACGCCGCGGTGTCCGGCGACGGCTTCGGCACGGTCGTCCTCAGCCCGACGAGCGCCGAGGTCCTGACCGGCAAGGTCCAGGTGCGGATGCGTCGCGACCCGGTGAAGGCGCCGCGAGCGAGCCGGTCGTCCCGCCGGACCGTGGTCACCGACATGCCCCAGCAGGCGGTCGGCTTGTTCGAAGCGCTCCGGGTCTGGCGTGCTGCGCAGGCGCGCGAGCAGGGGGTGCCGGCGTACGTGGTGTTCAACGACGCGACGCTCCGCGGCATCGCAGCGGTGCGTCCGGCTGACGTCGACCAGCTCGCCGAGATCTCCGGGGTCGGTGCCGCGAAGCTCGAACGGTACGGCCGCGCGGTGCTCGACGTCGTCGCGTCCGAGGCCGACTGACCCCACGGTCGGACCTGCATGCCGCCGTGGGCATGTACCGCTCGCAGGCGTGATTACACTCGGGAGTTCGCCGTCACGACGAGGAGGCCCGGTGTCCGGTTCGACCAAGTTCGCCACCGTGCTGAGCCGCGCAGTGGTGACCCCGCTCGCGCGGATGCTCTGGCGACCGAAGATCATCGGACGCCGCAACGTGCCCAAGCGCGGAGCGGTGATCCTCGCGAGCAACCACCGCTCCTTCATCGACTCCCCGGCGATCACGTTGATGGCGCCGCGGAAGGTCGCCTTCCTCGCGAAGCAGGAGTACTTCACCGGGACCGGGTTCCGTGGCGCGGTGTCGCGGGCGTTCTTCGGCGGCATCGGTGCGATCGGCGTCGAGCGCGGCGCGGGGGCCGCGGCGCAGCAGGCGCTCGACCTGGGGCTCGCGCGGTTGAACGAGGGCGAGGCTTTCGCGATCTACCCCGAGGGCACCCGTTCCCTGGACGGCCGGATCTACAAGGGCCGCACGGGTGTGGCCTGGCTGGCCCTGACGAGCGGCGCGCCCGTGGTGCCCGTGGCGCTGACGGGGACCCAGGACGTGCAGCCCGTCGGCTCGAAGCTGCCGAAGCTCGCCAAGGTGACGATCGAGTTCGGGAAGCCGATCGACCTGTCCTCGTTCGGTGAGGCCTCCTCCGGACGCGCGCGCCGGCACGCGACCGATGCGGTGATGGCGGCGATCCAGGAGCTCAGCGGGCAGGAGCCGGCGAACACGTACAACAACCCGCCGGCGACGATCGTCGAGCGGGTCAAGCGGGCGCTGCAGCCCGATGACCCAACCGCGGCTGCCGTCGACCCCGACTGATCGCGTTCTGTTCGGTCACTATTGCACATCTGAAATATCGATGGTTGAATGAGAGACGTGCCGCACGGCACGCATCTCCGACGGGTCGCCCGCAAACGGCCCGCAACCACGACTCAGATCGGACGGTCAGCAGCATGTCCTCCACCCCGCTCTTCGACTCCATCGCCCAACGACGCGACCAGCCCGAGGCGCCCGTGCCGACCCCCGCCCGTGCAGCCGCCGCCGCCGCACCGACCTCGCCGATGACCGCTCCCGTCCGAGCCGGTGACTCGACCCTCGTGCCCGCGGCCCTCGTCGCCGCGATCGACGACATCACGGTCCGCGTCACCCCGTCGGTGGGCACCGAGCTCCGCGTGCAGCCCGAGCAGCTCGTCCTGGTCGAGACCGTCGCCGACGCCATCACCCGAGCGGTCGTCGACGCCGTCGCGATCGAACTCGACCGGATCGCCCGCGACGGCGTCGTCCGCGCCTGAGTCGGCGGTCCCCGAGCGATGACGACGCCCACCGACGGACTCCCGCTGCGCCCGCGCGGTGCCGAACGGCGGGCCGCGAACCGCTCCACCACCCGCCGACCCGAAGCGTCCGTGCGGCGCGGTGCTGGTGACGGCACGCGCCCGGACGTTCCCAGAGCCGCCGGGGTGACGGTGTCCCCTCCCGTCACCCCGGCCTCCACCTCCTTCTTCCGCAGTTCCGTCCGGCGTGCCCTGCCCGCGACGGCGACAGCGGCGGTGACCTGTCTCTTCGTCGCCGTCGGCTCCCCGCAGACCGCGATGGCGTCGACCCCGTCGCCGAGCACTCCCGTGCTCGGTGTGCAGCAGTTCATCGCCGACGGCTCCACCCAGCTCTCCGTCGACCGCGACGGTTTCTCGATCGGCAGGGCTGCTGCCGCCCAGGCACGTGCGACCACCGTCGGCTCGTCGGACGCGGCGGCCCGCCCCACCGCGGGGAGCGTGCCGGCCGCCGGTGGGTTCGGCTCGCGCTGGGTGACCGGGTGCTCCGCTTGCTCGACGAACCACCAGGGCATCGACTTCGCGGCTCCGATCGGCGCCACCGTCGTGGCGGCGATGCCCGGCAGTGTCGTCTCCGCCGGCGTTCTGGGCGGGTACGGCAACCAGGTCCTGCTCCAGCACGCCGACGGCACCCAGACCCGGTACGGCCACCTGTCGGCGATCGGGGTCCGACCCGGTCAGGTCCTGTCGGCCGGCCAACGCCTCGGTGCCGTCGGCAACACCGGCGTCTCCACCGGGGCACACCTGCACTTCGAGGTCATCGTCGACGGGGTCCCGGTCGACCCCGCCACCTGGTTGCAGGCCCGCGGGCTCCTCTGACAGCGACGACGGTCGAGCGCGTAGCGTCGGGAACGTCGGGGCACCGAGCCGTGGCAGGACGGAGACGCACGTGCGAGTGACGGTGTTGGGGACCGGGGCGATGGGTGCCGGCGTGGCGGGATCACTGCTGCGCGAGGGGCACCAGGTCACGGTCTGGAACCGGAGTGCTGACAAGGCTGCACCGCTCGGTGAGCACGGTGCGACGGTCGCCGCGGACCCGGGTACGGCCGTCGAGCACGCCGAGGTCGTCCTCCTGACCCTCTTCGACACCGACGCCGTGATCGACGTACTCGAACAGGCCGCCGGAGACGCTCCGACCGACGCTGTGTGGGTGCAGGCGTCCACGATCGGTGTCGACGGCACCGAGACCGTCGTGCAGCTCGCCGCGAAGTACGGCATCACCCTGGTCGAGGCGATGATGCTCGGCACGAAGGCCCCGGCCGAGCAGGGGAAGCTCACCATGCTGGCCGCGGGTCCCACTGACGAGGTCGACCGGGTCGTCACCGTGCTCGACGCGATCGGCGCCAAGACCGTCCGTGCCGGCGAGCGGGTCGGCGACGGGACCGCGCTCAAGCTCGCGGCCAACGCCTGGATCGCCTCGATCACCGCCGCCACGGGGCAGTCCCTCGCCCTCGCCGCGGCGCTGGGGCTCGACCCGCAGCTGTTCCTCGACGCGATCGACGGCAGCGCGAGCGACTCGGCCTACGCGCACACCAAGGGCGCGGCGATCATCGCGGGGGAGTTCCCGGCGCAGTTCGCGCTCGACGGGCTGCGGAAGGACATCGGCCTGATCGCCGAGGCCGCGCGGGCGAACGACGTGTCCACGACGCTCCTCGATGCCCTGGGTCGCGTCTACGCCGACGCGAGTGCGGCCGGGCACGGGGGTGACGACATCGCCGCGGTCGTCACCGCCTTCTGAGTCGACGCGCGAGGCGACGCGTCAGTCGCGGCGGAAGAACCGTCGCAGCCGTGCCGTGAGTCGCCCCACGGCCTCGTCGTTCATGGTGTTCGCCAGGTCGAAGGCCTCGCGTGTCGGATCGGCCCCGCCCTGGATCCGTCGGAGTGCGGCGTCGGCGCGGGCCCGGGAGTCGAGTTCGGCGAACGGCATGTCGTCCTCGGGGTCGTGCGTGCCGCGAGGGTCCATGGAGAGCAGGTTACGCGCGGCGGACGGCGCGGGCGCCGGCGTCGACGTCGTCCACCACGCGGACCATCTCGTCGAGGAAGTCCACGACGACGGCCATCTCGTCGGTCGGCAGGTGCTCGGTGACCTCGAGGGCGCGGGCGTCGAGCTCCTCGATCACGCGCAGGGCATGGCGCATGGACGTCCCCGTCGCGGTGAGGATCACGCCGCGTCGGTCGATCGGGTCCTGGTGCCGCTCGACGTGGCCGCTGCGGACGAGTCGGTCCACGAGCGCCGAGGTCGACGCCGCCGTGATGTCGAGGCGTTCGGCCAGGTCCTTGGCGTTGACGGTCCGGCCGTCCTGCTCGGCGTCGATGAGGACCCGCAGTGCGAGCAGTGCGTTCTCGCCGATGCCCAGGGCTTCACGAGCCCGACGCTGCGCGGCGCTCTCGGCGGTGCGGTACCGGCGCAGGGCGTTCAGCACGTCGACGGCGGTGACCGGGGAGTCCTCGTACCAGAACCCCGCGGTGCTGGTCAGGACCTCGGACGTCATCCTGCAATGCTAGACGGTCTAGTTAGATTGTCTAGCGAGGGACCGTGATCGCGGCGGAGACCCAGGTGTGTGCGCGGACATCGGACACTGCAACACCCGTGACGCGGCTCCGAAACACTCCCGCAATGCCCGCTGGTTAGGTTCTGGGGATGCAGGAGCAGCCGTGCTGAGCCGACTCGCGGGGAACGTCTTCCACGTGGGGAGCGCGGTCGAGCGCACCGACGTGGTCGCACGCCTGCTCGACGTCTACGTCGCCCGGCGTGAACCCGGCACAGTCGAGGACGACCGGGTCGTGGCAGCGGAGCTCCGTTCGGTGGTGGGAACCGCGGGGCCGGCGAACGACGCCGACCGGTCCGCGACGATCGACGCCCTCGCGCTGGACCGGCACGAGCCGGCGTCCATCGCCGCCGCGGTCGCCGTCGCGCGGGACCACGCCCGTCGAGCCCGCGAGGTCGTCTCGAGCGAACTCTGGGACTGCCTCGACGTCACCCGTTCACGCATGCCGCGCAAGATCGCCCCGGGCCGCGCACACGAGTTCCTCGGCTGGGCGCGGGAACGCAGTGCCCTCGCCATCGGCGTGGTCGAGGGGGACGCCAGTCGCGACGAGGTCTGGGAGTTCTTCACCCTGGGCCGTTCCCTGACCCGGGTCGCCTCGACCGCCCGCTTGCTCGCCTCGGGGCTGCTCGAACCGGACTCGGTCACCTCGTGGACGGCGGCGCTCCGGGCCTGCGGTGCGGGCGAGGCGTTCCTGCGTGGCCGGGACCACCATCCGGTGCCGGACGACGCCGCGGCGTTCCTGCTCCTGGACGAGCACAGTCCGCGGTCGCTGCGGTTCACCGTCCGACGGGCCGCCGAGTGCCTGGCCGACGTGGCACCGTCCTGCGTCGCAGAGGAGGTCGCGGCGTTCTCCGCCGCCCGCGACCGGCTCGAGGCCGTTCCGGCGGACGCAGCCCTCGGCGTCGTCGGCGACGCCGGCGGGCGGCTCGCCGCAGCCGCGGACCGCATCGCTGCGGCGCTCGACGCGCGCGTCTTCGCGGTGACCGAACCCGCGCACTGATCGCGGCCCTGGACCGGACCGGCGGCGGCCGGGAGGCCCGTGGCGGGCCCGACCCGTGCCTCCCGTCCGCCACGCGAAAGCGTCAGAGACCCGCCAACGGTTCGCGGAGATCTGTCGCGCTCGTGAGACGGACGCTGCCGCGTGACAGCGATCTGTCGCGTTCGCGGAGTGGACGCGTCAGACGGCGCTGGAGCGGTCGGCGACGGCCTCTTCGCGCTCGAGCTCCTGGCGGAGCGCGGCACGCGAGGCACGAGTGCCGACCACCGGCATCGCGTGCGTGACCGCGAGGTGCAGGCGGGTGTCCGCGTCGTACCGGAGCCGGAGGTGCTGGAAGCGGACGAGCCAGACGATGGCGATGGCGAGCGCGACGAAGCCCGACGCCGCTCCGACCGCGATGGCCCAGCGGGGACCCCATGCGTCTGCGATGGCACCGACGATCGGGGCGCCGATGGGGGTGCCGCCGGCGAAGATCGCCATGTAGAGCGCCATCACGCGGCCGCGCATCGCGGGCTTCGTGGTGGTCTGGACCAGGGCGTTCGCGGTGGTCATGAAGGTCAGCGCCGCGAGTCCGACGAACACCAGGACGAACGCGAACGTCCAGTACGTGGGTGCGAGGGCAGCAGCCGTGCATGCCAGGCCGAAGCCCCCGGCGGCGAGCACCAGCGTGCGCATCCGCGGCTTGTCCCGGCGGGCGGACATCAGCGCGCCGAACACCGATCCGATCGCCATCACCGAGTTGAGCAGGCCGAACTCGCCGGCGCCCTGGTGGAACTCGACCCGGGCCATGGTCGAGGTGAAGATCGGGAAGTTCACGCCGAACGTGCCCACGACGAAGATCATGCAGAGCACGACGATGATGTCCGGCCGGGTCCGCACGTACCGGAAGCCGGCGACGATCTGCCCCTTGCCGCGGCCGGCGTGCACCCGCTCGGCGAGCTGTGCGGGGTCGACGAAGCGCAGCGCGATGAGGACCGCCAGGAACGAGCCGGCGTTGATGACGAACACCCAGCCGGAGCCGATGGCAGCGATGAGCACGCCGGCGACCGCGGGACCGATCAGGCGGGCGGCGTTGAACGATGCGGAGTTCAGCGCGACGGCGTTCGCGACGTTCTCGCCCTGCACGACGTCGGAGACGAACGCCTGCCGGATCGGGGTGTCGAACGCGGCGACGATGCCGAGCGCGAGCGCGAAGCCGTACAGCGCGAGGAGCGTCGCGGTGTGTGTGAGGACCATGACGCCGAGGCCCAGCCCGAGCAGGCCCATCAGCGCCTGGGTGAGCATGAGCATCTTGCGACGGTCGAAGCGGTCGGCGGCGAGCCCGGTCAGGGGGAGGAGCAGCAGCTGCGGGCCGAACTGCAGCGCCATCGTGATGCCCACTGCGACGGCGTCGTTGTCGGAGAGCTGGGTCAGGACGATCCAGTCCTGGGCGGTGCGTTGCATCCAGGTACCGACGTTCGACACCAGGGCACCGGCGAACCAGATGCGGTAGTTGCGTCCGGCGAGGGAGCGGAACATGGCGGTCACTGCTGGGCCAGCCTCCTCATGATCTCGGTGGCGTCGGCGAGGGTGGCGCGCTCGACGGGGGTGAGTGCGGCGAGCCGCGGGGTGAGCCAGCCGTCACGGCGGCGCCGGGTCTCCTCGACGAACGCGGCTCCGGCGGGGGTGGCGCAGAGGACGACCTTGCGGCGGTCGTCGTCGTGGCCGCCCTTGGACACCAGGCCACGCTCGACCAGCACTGCGATGGTCTTCGTCATCGAGGGCGGGGTGACGCCGTCCTGGCGGCTCAGGTCGGCGAGGGTCATCGCGCCGTCGCGGTGGAGCCGGGCGAGCGCCGCGAACTGGGCGTCGGTGACGGTCGTGTCGGCCTTCTGCGCGCGGAGCGTCCGGGACAGCCGGTTCACGGCGATGCGGAGGTCGGTGGCGTCGGTCACAGGTCGTTAGCCTATCTCATTAGTTCAGCGAACGAACTGGTTTTCGGGTGTACCGTGATCCTGGACAACAGGTGTTGTTCAGAGAGAAGGAATCATGTCCGAGTTCGAGGGCAAGGTCGCCATCGTCACCGGTGGTGGCAGCGGCATCGGCGAGTCCGTCGCGAAGGAGCTCGCGCGCGAGGGGGCGATCGTCATTGTCAGTGACATCACGCCCGACGCCGCCCAGCGCGTCGCGACCTCGATCGTGGAGGCCGGCGGCACCGCCAGCGCGTTCGAGGCCAACTCCGCCGTCGCCGCCGACAACGAGCGCATGGTCCAGTACGCCGTCGACACGTACGGCGCGCTGCACCTCGCCGTGAACAACGCCGGCATCGGCGCCGCCCCGCAGAAGATCGGCGAGTACGACATCGCCGCCTGGGACCGCGTCCGTGCGGTCGACCTGGACGGCGTCTTCTACGGCCTCCGCTACGAGCTGCCCGCGATGGTCGCCGCCGGCGGTGGCGCGATCGTGAACATGGCCTCGGTGCTCGGCACGGTCGGCATCGCGCAGAACGCCGCGTACGTCGCGTCGAAGCACGCCCTGGCCGGCCTGACCAAGGTCGCCGCGCTCGAGTACTCGGCGCAGGGGGTCCGCACCAACGCCGTGGGCCCCGGGTTCATCGACACCCCGCTGCTCCGCAACGCCATGACGCCCGAGGCCATCTCGGCGCTGGAAGAGGAGCACGCCACGAAGCGTCTCGGCACCGACAAGGAGGTCGCCGCGCTCGTCCTGTTCCTGCTGAGCGACAAGGCCTCGTTCATCACGGGCAGCTACCACCTGGTCGACGGCGGGTACAGCGCGCACTGACGTCGGTCGGCGCACCTGGTCGAAACGGGCGTAGGTGGTCGAAACGGGCGTACCTGGTCGGAAGTTTCGACCAGGTACGCCCGTTTCCGTTTCCCAGCGTGGGTGCGATGGGAAGGAACGTACTAGTGGAACTGGGGGATCGTCAGCCAGATGCCCGCGAGCACGGCTGCCGCACAGACCACGAAGCACAGGACGGCACCCGCCAGTGCTGCCGGTGGCGTGTGCCCGGACCGCGGGGTCTCCTCGGAGTACTGGGTGCGCTCGCCGCCGGAGTCGAGCGGTTGCCCCGTGCCGAGCAGCCGCAGGCCGAGCGTGTAGACGAGCACGATGCCCACCGCGGCCACGAAGCCGACGCCCGCGACCAGGCCGATGCTCGTGAAGTCGATCTCCATCGTCGTTCCCCTCAGTTCTGCGCGCCGGCCGGCTGCGGCTCGGCCTGGTCGGTGGGTTCGGTCGATCCGGCGGCGACGTCGTCGTGCGAGATCGGCTTGCGCTTGGCGAGGATGTAGAAGGTCAGCCCGCCGGCCAGGGCGAGCACCGCCACCAGCACGAGGCCGACCGCCGAGGTCGAGGCGAGCCACGTCGCCAACCCGCCGACCACCGCGGCCGCCGGCAGCGTGATCACCCACGCGACGACGATGCGGCCGACGACCGACCAGTGCACGTCGGCGAGCTTCTTGCCGAGCCCGGACCCGATCACTGAACCGCTGGTGACGTGCGTCGTCGACAGGGCGAAGCCGAGGTGCGAGGAGATGAGGATCGTCGCGGCGGAACTCGTCTCGGCCGCGAAGCCCTGCGGCGACTGCACGTCGGAGATCTTCTTCCCGACCGTCTGCATGATCCGCCAGCCGCCCGTGTAGGTACCGAGGCCGATCGCGAGTCCACAGGCCAGGATCACCCAGAGCGCCGGGCCCGTGCCGCTGTCCTGGTAGTTCGCGGCGATGAGCGTGAGCGTGATGACACCCATCGTCTTCTGCGCGTCGTTGGTGCCGTGCGCGAGCGACACCAGCGACGCCGAGACGGTCTGGCCGTGCCGGAAGCCCGTCGCCGCACCGTGCGTCGTTGCGTTCTTCGTGAGCACGTACGCCAGGTAGGTGGCCACCAGGGCGATGACCCCGGCGATGACCGGTGAGAGCAGCGCCGGCAGCACGACCTTCGACACCACCGTCGCCCAGTCGACCGAGTTCAGCCCGGCGCCGATGATCGATGCGCCGATCAGCCCACCGAACAGCGCGTGTGTCGACGACGAGGGCAGCCCGAGGTACCACGTGGCGAGGTTCCAGAGGACCGCGCCGACGAGCCCGGCGAAGATCATCGTGGGGGAGATGTGGACGCCGTCCTGGCCCTCGCGGATGATGCCCTGCGAGACGGTCTTGGCGACCTCGGTGGAGAGGAACGCGCCGACCACGTTGAGGACGGCGGAGATGAGCACGGCGGTCCGGGGCTTGAGCGCCCCGGTGGCGACCGACGTGGCCATGGCGTTGGCGGTGTCGTGGAACCCGTTCGTGAAGTCGAACACGAGGGCCACCACGATCACGAGCACGACGATGACGAGGACGTCCATGCCGGGGACGGTAGGCCCGCCCCGAAGCCCCTGCGTGAACGCCGGATGAACAGGTCCGTGGGGGTGCCTGTCTGCGAGGATGTTCACGTGCCCACCTTCTCCGCAGCGCGAGGCGACGCCTCGTTCACCGACGCCCACGGCGTCGAGATCGTCTACTCGACCTGGCGAGCGGCGCGCCCCAAGGGCATCGTGCAGATCGCGCACGGCGTCGGCGAACACGGGCTGCGGTACGAGCCCCTGGCGCAGGACCTCGTCCGTGCCGGGTACACCGTGCACGCGAACGACCACCGCGGGCACGGTCGGACCGGCCTCGGGCAGTGGGACGGCGACCACGCCAAGCTCGGACGGCTCGGCCCCGGCGGGCTGCGCGCTGCCATCGCCGCGGTCGAGCAGATGGGGGAGGTCGCCCGTGCGGACACCCCCGGCGTGCCCCTGGTCCTGCTCGGGCACTCGTGGGGCTCGCTCATGGCGCAGCGGATCGTGAACACCGCGTCGGAGTCGTACGACGGGGTCGTGCTCTCCGCCACCGCCTACCGGTTGCCCGGCTGGATGAACAGCGGCGACCTCAACGCGCGGCATGCAGGCTCTGGTCCGACCAAGTACGAGTGGCTCACCCGCGACCGGAAGATCATCGACGCGATGTCCGTCGACCCGCTCGCCGTCGAGGCCGACGTCATCGGCCTGTTCGGCCTGCCCGACACGCTCCGGCTGCTCGGGGTCCCGCGGCGAGGGATCCCGCACGACCTGCCGATGCTGCTGCAGGTCGGGTCCGACGACGCCCTCGGTGGGCCGCGGTCGGTCGAGCGGCTGGCACAGGCCTACCGGCGGCGCGGACGACTGTCCGACGTCACGGTGCAGGTCTACGAGGGGGCGCGGCACGAGGTCTACAACGAGACGAACCGCGACGAGGTCGTGGCCGACCTGGTCGCATGGCTGGACCGGGTGACGGCGCGTCGTTGAGGCGACGACGAGAGAACTGACGGGGCGCGGTGTGGGCGGGCGACGGTGCGGACGGGAGGCCCGTGGCGGGCCCGCCACGGGCCTCCCGTCCGGCACACGGATGCGGATGACGACCGGAGTGACGTGGACGAGGTGACCGTCGCGGTCCTCGACCTGGCATCGGTCGAGGCAGTCGAGCGGCGCGAGCCCGCGGCGAGGCAGTACGTGCGCCCTGCGTTCGCGGCCCAGACGCGCGGCGAGCAGACCGTCCTGGTCGCGTGGATCGACGGGGTGCCGGTCGGCTCGGGCGAGGTGACCGCTGATGCCCGGCCCGAGCTCCGGAACCTCCGCGTCGACGCGGACCGGAGAGGTCAGGGTGTCGGGACCCGCCTCATCGCGGCGGCCGAGGCGCTGGCCACAGACCGGGGCGTGCTGCGGATCGGAGTCGCGCTCGACAACCCCGACGCACGGCGGCTCTACCAACGGCAGGGGTACGCCCCCACAGGCGAGATCGAGGAGTACGAGTACACGTACGTCGACGACGATGACCAGCGGGTGACGGTCCGTGAGGCGTCCGAGTACCTCGAGAAGGACCTGCCCGCGCGGGCGTAGGCTCGACGCGTGCACGGTGAGTACAAGGTCCCAGGCGGAAAACTGGTCGTCGTCGACCTCGACGTGGTCGACGGGGACATCCAGGAGTTCCGGCTCGCCGGCGACTTCTTCCTCGAACCCGACGACGCGCTGCCGCTCATCGATGCGGCCGTCAACGGGCTGCCTGCGACGACCGACGCCGCCGGCATCGCCGCGGCCGTCCGTGCCGCGCTCCCGGCCGACGCCGTGCTGCTCGGCTTCACTCCCGAGTCCGTCGGGGTCGCCGTCCGCCGCGCGTTGTCCCGTGCATCGTCGTGGCAGGACTACGACTGGCAGATCATCCACGAGGGCCCGATCAGCCCGAACGAGCACCTCGCACTCGACCAGGTGCTGACCGAAGAAGTCGGCGCCGGACGCCGCGGTCCGACCCTGCGCATCTGGGAGTGGGACCAGCCCGCGGTCGTCATCGGGTCGTTCCAGTCGCTGAAGAACGAGGTCGACCCGGCCGGCGCCGAGAAGTTCGGCGTGCAGGTGGTGCGGCGGATCTCCGGTGGCGGCGCGATGTTCATGGACGCCGGCGCGATCATCTCCTACTCGCTCTACGTCCCCGCCGACCTCGTGCAGGGCATGACGTTCGCGGACTCCTACGCCTACCTGGACGAGTGGGTGATCGAGGCGCTCAAGTCCCTCGGCATCGACGCGTACTACCAGCCGCTCAACGACATCACCTCGACCAAGGGCAAGATCGGCGGCGCCGCGCAGAAGCGCCTCGGCACCGGATCACTGCTCCACCACGCCACCATGAGCTACGACATGGACGGCGAGAAGATGGTCCAGGTGCTGCGGATCGGGCGCGAGAAGATGAGCGACAAGGGGACGACGTCGGCCGCGAAGCGCGTGGACCCGCTGCGCTCGCAGACCGGGCTGTCCCGCGCCGAGATCATCGACCGGCTCGTCGGCACGTTCACGAAGCTGTACGGGGCGACTCCCGGCGCGGTGACCGATGCCGAGCGCGAGAAGGCGCAGGAGCTGGTGCGGACGAAGTTCGCGACGAAGGAGTGGCTCGAGCGGGTGCCCTGAGCGGGCTCGTGGTGGGCGGCCGGAGCAGAGGGGGGACGCTCCGGCCGCCGCTCGACCAGTGTGACGACCGACTCCATGAACCACACGTGCGGATCATGAGAATCCCCCGCGCGGCTGATGTCGTGGCCGGATCGTCCACGTAGCGTCGCTCGCGTGAACTGGTTGATCTTCCTGGGGGCGGTGGCCGCCGTGGCCGTCGTGGTGTGGATCGCCGATCGCGTGGGGTGGATCGACCTGTCGAACAAGTCCACGCGTAGCGGCGGATCCGGAGGCATCGGCGGGATGCTGGACGAGGTGTTCGCGCCGACCCGCCACGAGACGGGGGCCGAGTACGAACGGCAGTCGCGCCTCCCGAAGGAGGCACCGTCACCGGCGGACGACGACCACGACTTGCTCAGCGGCAGCGTGCTCATCAAGGTGCCGACGGTGCGGAGCGCCGGTCGGCACGAAGCGCGCGTCGGGACGCACGACCGGTCGTACTGACCGGTGCTTGTGCGTCAGCGCGTCGTGAGTTCCTGGTAGTCCGGGTGCCGCTCGATCCACGCGCGGACGTAGCTGCACTGCGCGACGACCCGTCGTGACGAGTTCGCGCGCACGTCGTCGAGCGCGTGCTGCACGAGGATCGACGCGTGCCCGCCACCGCGGTGCGACGGGTCGACCTCGGTGTGGACGAAGCGGATCTCGTCGCCGTCGACCTCGTACGCAGCGAGGCCGATGACCTCGCCGTCCTCGACCAGGGAGTACTGCTGCTCGTCGGTGTCGTTGCGGACCTCGGGTGCTGCCATGCGCCGAGGCTACGCCGCGAGGCCGAGTCGCCGCTGGCTTCGCTGGCTGGGCCTTCTGGGCGGGGACCGGTGCGTCGCCGCCGGCCGCGGTCCGTGCGCCACAATGGTCCCGTGCACACGGGAGACGACCGAGGCCCGGACCGCGTGGTCCTCGGCGACGCCCTCGACGTGACCCCGGCGCTCGCCGACGAGACGTTCACCCTCGTGTACCTCGACCCGCCGTTCAACACGGGGCGGTACCAGCGGCGGCATGCTTCGTCTGCGGTGCCGAGCGCCGACGGGCCGGTGATGGGGTTCCACGGACGGACCTACGAGCGGGTCCGCGGCGACCTGATGCGGTTCGACGACCGGTTCGAGGACTACTGGACGTTCCTCGAGCCTCGGCTGATCGAGGCCTGGCGACTCCTCACCACCGACGGCACCCTGTACCTGCACCTCGACTACCGCGAGTCGCACTACGCGAAGGTCCTGCTCGACGCGCTGTTCGGCCGCGAGTCGTTCCTGAACGAGATCGTCTGGGCCTACGACTACGGCGCCAAGTCCAAGTCGCGGTGGCCGACCAAGCACGACACGATCCTGGTCTACGTGAAGGACCCGTCGCAGTACTGGTTCGACTCGTCGGCGGTCGACCGCGAGCCCTACATGGCGCCGGGGCTCGTCACCGCGGAGAAGCGCGAGCGCGGCAAGCTCCCCACCGACGTCTGGTGGCACACGATCGTGTCGCCGACCGGCAAGGAGAAGACCGGCTACCCGACGCAGAAGCCCGAGGGGGTGCTGCGGCGGATCGTGCAGGCGTCGTCGCGCGAGGGCGACTGGGTGCTCGACTTCTTCGCCGGCAGCGGGACGACCGGGGCGGTGGCGTCGGCGCTCCGGCGGCGGTACGTGCTCGTCGACGACAACCCCGCCGCGGTCGAGGTCATGCGGAAGCGGTTGCCGGCGGCCTCGTTCGAGGTGGCGGATGCGGGGCCGGGTGGTCGTGCGGGCGAGGTGCCCGCGGGCTGACGGGCGCGGCGGCGGCGGTGGCGCGTAGGTGCATGCTCGGGTGCGCGCAAGTGGTGGCCGCGCGCGGGCGGCGGCGGCCTCGCGTGGGTGCATGCAGGTGCATCGTGCGACGTTCCACGAGGTGATCGACGCGTGTTCCGTCGGAACATGCACACGCACACGATGCGGGTGCATGCTGCGACGTTCCACGAGGTGATCGACGCGCGTTCTGTCGGAACATGCACACCTACCGAGGGCGCGCCGTGCAGTGCGACATCCTCGACGTCGTACGACATCGAGGACGACGCAACCGCGCGCCCGCAACAGTTGCACGCGCGCGGAAACGACAAGGTCGACGTCGTGCGACGTCGACCTTGTCGTTCCGAGTCGGCAGGGCCGACCTGCGCCCGCGCCTGCGTCTACTCGGCCGAGTGCCGCCCGTGCGGGTGCGCGTCGTCCGCGTCGTCCAGCCGGGAGGCGCGACTCGCCTCCGCAGCGTCGTCCCCGGTCGCAGGGGCGCCGGCGTCCACCACCGGGGCAGCGTGCGCAGCCCGGGTCCGGATGGCACCGGTCGTCGTCGGGGGCTCGTCGACCGGCGCAGCCGCCGAGTGGGCGCCGTGCGTCGTGGCGTCGGGCAGCGGCGCGCGGGTGCCGTCCGTGGCGACGTCGTTCGGCGGCACGTCGTTCGGCAGCACGTCGTTCGGCAGCACCGACACGTCTGACGATCCGGCCGCGCGTGCTGACCGGGGCTGGGCGGGCACGTCGGGCGAGGTCGGCACCGAGTCCGACGACGCGATCGCAGCCGAACCCGATCCGGCGCCGGCCGCACCGGCTGCCGCAGCGTCGGCGTCAGCGGTCCGTGCGGCGTCCGCCTGCTCCTGCAGCGCCGACGTCTTGCGCAGCGGCGGCACCCGGAAGAACCAGGTGAGCACGAATGCGAGCAGGATCACCGCGAGACCGACGTAGTACACGCGGACGGCCGAGTCGCTGAAGCCGACCAGGAACGGACGGGTGAGTCGCTTGTCCGCGCCGTTCAGGAACGAGGTGTCACTCGTCGCCGCGGAACCGGACGAACTCGCACTCGAGTCGCCGCTCTTCAGCTGCTTGATGAGCGTCGGGGCCACCTGGTCCACGACGTTCTCGCGTTGTGCCTTGTCCGAGTAGTCGACCTGCAGGGTGCCGTCGACGACGGTCGCGTTGGCCTTGGCCGCAGCCGTCTCGAGGGCCTGCTGCTCCGCGGCCGGCTTGGCGTCGTCGACCTGCTGGGCGATGACGGTGTCGGCTGCGGCAGCGGGGAGCTTGCCGGCCGCGACCTGCTGCTGCACGGCGGCCGTGACCTGCTTCGTGACGGCGGCGTCGGCGGCTTCCTTGGCCTGCACGGCGCCCTCGTTCAGGCCGTCCTGCACGTTCTTCTGCACGGGATCGACGATCTTCGTCCAGATCTGGTCCATCACGCCCTTGTTCTCGGAGGCGTTCGCGACCGAGGGGGTGAGTGCGGCGTTGAGGGCGCTCTTCAAGTCGGGCTCGTTCTGCATCGCCGCGGTGATGTTCGTCGGCATCAGGGTGAACAGGACGGACAGCAGCACGGCGGTGCCCATGGTTCCGCCGATCTGCCGGAAGAACGTCGCGGCGCTGGTGGCGACGCCGATGTCGCGAGGGGACACCGAGTTCTGCGCCGCGAGGGTCAGCGTCTGCATGAGCTGCCCGAGCCCGAGGCCGATGCCGAACATGCCGAGCATCAGGAACCAGAGGGGGCGGTCGGCGGTCAGGAAGGTCAGGACTGTGAAGCCGATGGCCGTGAACGCCGTGCCCGTGATCGGGAAGACCTGGTAGTTGCCGGTCCGCGAGATGATCTGGCCCGAGGCGATCGACGAGATCATCAGACCGAGCACCATCGGGAGCATCGCGAACCCGGACTCGGTCGGGGTGACGCCCTTCACGATCTGCAGGTACAGCGGGATGGTCAGCATCGCGCCGAACATGCCGAAGCCGACGAGCACGGACAGGATCGCGGACATCGAGAACACCCGCGAGCCGAACAGCTTCATCGGCAGGATCGCGTCGCTGCCCATCGCCCGTTCGACGATGATGAACGCGATCAGACCGGCTGCACCGATGCCGTAGCAGGCGAAGGCGCCGGGGGAGCTCCAGCCCCACTCGCGACCCTGTTCGGCGATGAGCAGCAACGGCACGAGGGTGACGATGACGAGCGTCGCACCCCACCAGTCGATCCGGGGCTTGCCACGGTCACCGAACTTCGGCAGGTGCAGGAACGTCAGCACCATGAACAGCGCGATGACGCCGATCGGCACGTTGATCAGGAACACCCAGCGCCAGCCGGAGATGAACAGCAGCTCGCTCGCACCGGCGAAGACGCCACCGACGAGCGGACCGATCACGGACGAGATGCCGAAGACGGCCAGGAAGTAGCCCTGGTACTTCGCCCGCTCGCGGGGCGCGAGCATGTCGCCCATGATCGCCAGCGGCAGGGACATCAGGCCACCGGCACCGAGACCCTGCAGCGCACGGAACCCGGCGAGCATGAGCATCGAGGTCGAGAACGACGCCGCGAACGAGCCGACGATGAAGATGCCGATCGCCGTGATGAACAGCGGCCGCCGACCGAAGATGTCGGAGAGCTTGCCGTAGATCGGCGTCGTCACGGTCGAGGCGATCAGGTACCCGGTGGTGACCCACGCCTGCTGGTCGAGGCCGTGCAGGTCGTCACCGATGGTGCGGATCGCGGTGCCGACGATCGTCTGGTCGAGGGCTCCGAGGAACATCCCGGCCATCAGGCCGTAGATCACCAACAGGATCTGTCGGTGGTTCATCACGACGTTGGACGCCGTGGTGGGGGCCGCGGGTGCGGTCGCCGTCTGGGTCATGAGCAGGGTCTCCCGGTACCGATGCGCTGGCGAAACGATTTTTGCGCTGCCTGCAAAGTTACATCTGCCGCAAGTGCTCGGTTGCTCAGGAGCGGCTTCCTGTGTGGATCGGCAGTCACGGTACGCCCGGATCGCGGGCTCGGTGACGGTCCCGGTCCACGGCCAGGAGGCCCGGCTCGGCCCCGTCAGACCGCTGCGGTCTCCACGATCCGGGTCACACCCCGTGCCGTCAGCGCCGCGGGGTCGGCTGCGGTCCGGCTCGTCACGACGGTCACGGCCTCGCCGGCGGCGCGCAGGCGGTGCCAGCGCTCGAAGACGGGGCCGCCCGGTGCCAGGTCCGCCCGACGGATCGGCAGGTCGGCCTCGTCGACGTCGACCACGACGGCACTCGTCCGCGGGGTCGGGATCGGGGCGGAGCGCCGTGCGTCGGCGACGACCTCGGCGTAGCGCCGGCCGAGTGGCTTCACGCGGTTGTCGACGTCGAGCAGGCCGAGCGAGTACTCCAGGTCCTTGAAGTCGCCCAGGTCGCGGGAGACGTCGTGGGAGCACCACCACGTGACCGCGTGCAGGCGTTCGGTGGTGAGGGCCGCGCCGACCGTGCGCTCGAGGAACTCGGGCATCTCGGACTCGGCGAGGTGCCGGTCGGGCGCCCCGACTTCCTGCAGCCAGACGGGTCGCTCGAGGTCGGTGGCGAAGGCGCGGGCGAGCTCGATCATCCACTCGGCGTGCCGGACGGATTCGTCGGAGAGTGCGCCGTACCGACCGGCCACCCCGTTGAAGATCCAGGAGTGCACGGTCGTGACGTCTCCGAGCCGGCTGGCGTGCGCCGGCACGAACGGGTGGCTGTCGCGGTACCAGAGGTGGTCGTTCTCGGAGTGCGTGACGACGTGCCGCGGGTCCTTGTCGCGGGGTGCGCCGAGCAGGGACTCGAGCCAGTGCGTCACCTGCGCGGTGTCGGCGGGCATCGCGGCGGGGTTCGGCGGCTGGAACTGGTTGAGCTCGTTGCCCAGGGTCAGCCCGGTGAAGTTCGGGCGGTCGCGCACCGCGTCGTACACGGCGGCGACCAGGGCGGCCTGCGCGTCGATCGCCGGCTGGTCGGTGAACATGTTGCCGTCGTGCCAGTTCACGAGCCACGCGGGAACGAAGTCGAAGCCGGACATGTGCCCCTGGACGACGTCGACACTGGCGTCCAGCCCGAACTCGGCGGCGATGTCGACCACCAGGGCCACGTCGTCGAGGGCCCGTCGGCGGATGAGCGTGCGGTTCGGCTGCAGGGTCGGCCACAGCGGGAACAGCCGGACGTGGTCGAGGCCGAGGGTGGCGATCGCCTCGAGGTCGCGGCGGATCGCTGATTCCTCCACCGACTGCCACTGGAACATCCAGTCGGTCGAGGGCACGTAGTTCACGCCGAAGCGCGTGGCGGTGGTCATCGGTCTCCTTCGGTCAGGGAACGGTGGCGGCGGCTGGGGCGGGGCCGGTCGAGCCGCGGACGTGCAGGGCGCGCCCACCGACCTCGGCATCGGTGACCTCGTCGCCGCGGACGAGTCGTTCGACCAGGGCGACGGCGGTGCGGGCGGACTCCTCGACGGGGGCGTCGAGGGCGGTCAGCGACGGGCGCACGATCGACGAGACCCACGAGTCCTCCCACGCGACGACGGACAGGTCCTCGGGCACGCGGACGCCGAGCTCGGGGGCGTGCGCGATCACCTCGGCCGCGATCGCCTCGCCGTCCAGGACGATCGCGGTGGCACGGTCGAGTCGGGCGAGCAGGTCGGCCACCGGGTCCTCGGCGTCGGCTCGCCACCCGAGCACGAGCGCGTCCACGCCCCGACGTGCTGCTGCGGCGGTGAAGCGGGTGTCGCGGGCGCCGGTGTGCGCGAGTGCCGGGCCGTCCCCGACGCGGGCGATCCGGCGGTGCCCGAGCGAACCGAGGTGGTCGAGCAAGGACTCGGTCGCGTCGGCGTCGCCCACCGTGACCGCCGGGACGGTGCTGCCGGGGATCGGTGCGCCGAGCATGACGGCCGGGGCCGCCAGGTGCTGCAGCATCGGGATGCGGGGGTCGTCGGTGCGGACGTCGACGAGCAGGAAGCCGTCGACCCGCTGCTCGGTCCACCACTGCCGGTAGACGGCGGCTTCGTCGTCGGCCTGCACGAGGGTGACGGACAGCGACCAGCCGATCGCGGCGAGGGGTTCGGTCAGCCCAGCGATCAGCCGCATGGTGAACGGGTCGCGCTGGAAGGTGTCGCGCGAGCGGGCGAGGACCAGCCCCAGACTGCGACCCGCGTTGCCGGAGAGCTTGCGGCTCGCCAGGTTCGGCCGCCAGTTCAGGTCGTCGGCGGCCTTGCGGATGCGGGTCGCGGTGGCGGCGGACACGTTCGGCCGCCCGTTGAAGACGTGCGAGACCGCCGAGGTCGAGACGCCGGCGCGCTTGGCGACCTGCGCGATGGTCACGCGGCGTCGGTCGACGGCTCCGGCGGTGGTGTCGCTCATGCCGTCGAGCGTAGAGGCTTGACCACCCCGTGTAAAGCGGTATACGTTGCTCGTCACCTGAAGTACACCGCTGTACCAAATGCATCGCGATCGCTCCACCATCCACTGCCAGGGAGGCACCGTGACGGACGGCATCAGTAGGCGCACCCTCATCGGAGCCGGGCTCGGCGCCGGCATCCTCGCGCCGATCCTGGCCGGGTGCAGCGCCCTCACCCCGGCCTCGAGCGGCCCCGGCACGCTGAGCGTGCACACCCAGCTCAGCGGCGCGGTCGCCGGCGCGCAGACGTTCACGGACGTCGTCGCCGCCTACCGTCGTCGCACGGACCGCAAGGTCGCCCTGCTCTCGAACGGGTCCGACCTGCCGATCGTCTTCGAGACGAGTTCCCTCGCCGGCAAGGAAGCCGACGTCGCGATCGTGAACATGGTCGGGCGGACGTTGTCCTGGACGGGTGAGGACGCCACGATCGACGTCTCCCGCTACCTCGACGAGTGGGGCCTGCGCGACAAGATCATCCCCGAGGCGCTCGAGGAGTGGACCGACGACCAGGGCCGGCTCCGGGCGTTCCCGTTCACCCGGACGAACTGGCCGGTGTCGTTCAACACGGCGCTGCTCGAACAGGCCGGTGTCAGCGAGATCCCGACGACCTCGGACGCGCTCATCGCCGCTGCCGACCGCCTGCGCTCCGCCGGCATCGGGCCGGTCACCGTCGGTGGGTCGGACTGGAGCGGGCAGAAGCTCCTCATGCAGGTGATCCAGGGGTTCGTGTCTCGGGACGAAGCGGCGAAGGTCTTCTCCACGGGCAGGATCTCGGAGAGCGCCGGTGCGGTCCGCGGCGTCGAGCACTTCGTCGAGCTCCGGGACGCCGGGGTCTTCGTGGACTCGGTGCAGGGCTTCACGTCGGACTCCGAACTGACGCAGTTCACCACCCGCAAGGCCGCGATCGTCCCCGCGATGTCCTCCGCCCTGGCACTGGTGTCGAAGGAACGCGCGAAGGAGGTGACGGTGGGTGGCTGGCCGGTCCCCTCGCAGCACGCCGCCATCGCGCACCCGAGCGTCATCAAGAGCTACAACGGGCACGGCATCTGGATCAGCGAGAACGGCCGGGCGAAGCTCGACCTCATCAAGCCGTTCGTGCAGTACCTGTACTCGTCGGCCGTGACGACCGAGTTCGTCCTCGACTCCGGCCGTGACATGAGCCGGATCACCGACACCGTCAGCCGCGACTTCCCGCTCGTCGCCCAGGCGTCGAAGCTCACCGACGACCAGGTCACCCCGGTGATGCTGCCCGACCTGCTCGTGCCCGACTCGGCGTACGAGCCGATGATCCGCGCGACCAGCCTGGCGTACGGCTCGGGAACCTCGGCCGACCGCATCATCGACCTCTTCGAGCGCGCCTACACGGCCGCCTGACCCACCCGACCCTGCGAGAAGGAGCTCCCCATGGCAGTGCTCGTCGAGGAACCACCCGTCCGGTCGGCGTCGACCCCGTCCGGGCCCGCCCGCCGCGGATCCCGCGCCGTCGGCAGCAGCCGCGGCAGCTTCCCGACCTTCGCGATCCCGGCGCTGGTCTGGTACGGCCTGTTCATGATCGGGCCGGTCGTCGCGATGATCGTGATCGCCTTCCTGAGTTGGCCCGGCATGCTCGTCTCGCCGACGTTCGCGGGGCTCGACAACTTCCGGGTGCTGTTCTCCGACGAGACGTTCTGGGCCGCGGTCCGGAACAGCACGGTGCAGATCGTGGTGGGGCTGCCGATCATGATCGTGCTGGCGTTCCTGCTCGCCTTCCACGTCGTGCAGAAGCCGCGCGGGCACAAGGTGCTCCGCTACCTGCTCTTCATCCCGGCGCTCATCTCGGCACCGGCCACGGCGATGATGTTCTACGCGATGCTCAACCCCGACGGTCTGGTCAACGGGGTGCTCGCGACGCTCGGCATCGGCGGCAAGGCCTGGCTGGCCGACCCCGCGACCGCCCTCGGCGCACTCATCGTCGTCGACCTGTGGGCCGGCATCGGGTACTCGGCGGTGCTCATCGCGAGCCGGCTCGACGGCGTCGACACCGAGGTCGTGCAGGCCGCGCGCATGGACGGCGCCGGATCGTGGCGGCTGGCATGGGGTGTGTACTGGCCGATCGCCCGCGACTTCATCGGGGTCGTGGCGATGCTGCAGTTCCTGTCGATGCTCTTCAGCTCGGCGCAGAACGTGCTCCTGCTGACCCAGGGCGGCCCGGGCACCGCGACCACGACGCTGTCGTACCTCGTGTACCAGAAGGCGTTCGTCGACACCGACCTCGGCTACAGCCAGGCCGTCGGCGTCGTCCTGTTCGTGCTCGGACTCGCCGGGATGTTCGTCATCCGCCGCGTCCTGCGCAAGACCCACTGACCGCCCGCCCCTGACCGACAGACCCCGGGAGACCACCATGGCGAAACCCACCGCCGGCATCCGGCTGCGTGACCGGATCGGCTCTATCACGAGCGGCACCGTGGCGTGGATCTACGCCGCCCTGCTGATCCTGCCCTTCTACTACTTCGTGGTGTCGTCGTTCAAGGACAACGACGGCATCTTCGAGTCCCCGTTGGCGCTGCCCGCGTCGTGGGACCTGTCGAACTTCACCGAGGCGATCCGCCAGGCTTCGCTCGGACCGGCCATCGCGAACTCGGCGATCACGACGGTGGCGGCCCTCGTGCTGACCCTCGTCCTCGCGCTGCCGGCGTCGTTCGCCCTCGCCCGGGCCACCGGCCGCGCCGGACGGATCGTCGAGGGACTGTTCTCGCTCGGGTTCCTCATCCCGTCGTTCGCGGCGCTGTTCCCGACGTTCCTGCTCGCCGCCGGGATGGGGCTGTTCCACACCCGGACGTTCCTCGTGCTCCTGCTGCCGGCGACCGCGATGCCCCTGGCCGTCGTGATCCTGACGCAGTTCATGCGGACGATCCCGCGCGAGCTGGAAGAGGCGGCGTCGATGGACGGCGCCTCGGCGTGGCAGGTGATGCGCCAGGTGTACCTGCCGATCTGCATCCCGGGCATCGCCACGGTGCTGCTGCTGAACTTCCTGTCGTTCTGGAACGAGTACCTGTACGCCCTGGTGCTCATCGGGCCGGACACCGCGCAGCGGACGATCCAGGTGGCGCTCCCGACGCTGAAGGTCGACGCCGGCACCGACTACGGGATGCTCATGGCCGGCACGCTGTTCACACTGTTGCCGGTGTACCTCGTGTACTCGATCCTGCAGCGCCAGATGCAGCGTGCCCTGGTCTCCGGAGCGATCAAGGGATGAGCGAGCACCCGACCGAGCACCCAACCGAGCACTCGACCGGGCGCCAGACCGCGACCAGCCTCGACGTCCGCGCCCGCATCGGCCAGCTCAACCAGCGCCTGAAGGGCTGGGAGGCCATCCGCTGGGTCGACGGTCGCCCGCGGATCACCGACGTCCTGCGCGCCGAGGTCGACCGGTGGGGCGGCATCGGCGCGGTCTACGGCGTGCTCCGCGCCGACCCCTGGTCCGGTGTGCACTGGGGCAACGGCATCCCACCCGAACGCTCCGCCGAGGCCTACGCCGCCGTGCAGGACCACGTCGTCGCACACAGTGACGGCGGCGTCCCCACGCTCTTCGTGGAAGAGGTCCCGCACGGGCTGCAGGCCCTCGGCGGCACGACGGTGCCGGTGAACCTCGCGCTCGGCACCGCGATGGACGAGCAGCTCGTCGAAGACCTCGCGGCCGCTGTCGCCGCCGAGGTCAGCGCCCGCGGCACCCACGTCGCCCTCGTCTCCGGGCTCGACGTCCTGCGCGACCCCCGGTGGGGCCGGAGCGAGGAGTGCTGGTCCGAGGACGCCGGGCTCGCCGCGATCATGGTCGCGGCCACCGTCCGGGGCATGCAGGGCGGCGGTCCGGGTCCGATCGACGACCGGCACGTCGCGGTCGTCGCGAAGCACCTGGCCGGGCAGGGTGCCGGCATCGGTGGGCGGAACGGTTCCGGTGCCCCGATCGGCCGCCGCGAGCTCGCCGAGGTGCACCTGCCGCCGGCCCTCGCCGCGGCACGCGAACACGTCGCCGGGTTCATGGCGGCGTACAACGACGTCGACGGGGTGCCGTGCTGCGGCAACCGCGACCTGCTCACCACCACGATCCGCGACGCCTGGGGCTGGGACGGGCTCGTGATGGCCGACGGCACCGCCGTCGACCGGCTGCGCGACGTCACCCCGGACCCGGCCTCGGCGGCGGCGCTCGCGCTCCGTGCCGGGGTCGACCTGAGCCTGTGGGACGAGGCCTACGCGCACCTCGACGAGGCGCTGGACCGGGGCCTGATCAGCACCGACGACCTCGACCAGGCGGTGGAGCGCGTGCTCGCCCTGAAGCGCCGCGTCGGCCTGCTCGCGACGCCGACACCGGCACCACCGACGACACCGGCACCACCGACGACACCAGCACCAGCACCAGCACCGACGCGCGCCGAGCCGCCGGAACGCGCGACCATCGCGCTCGCTGAACGCGCCGCTCACCGCGCCGTGGTCGCCCTGGGTGGTGCACTGCCCGCGATCGCACCCGACGCCGTCGTCGCCGTGGTCGGCCCGAACGCCGACGACGTCGACGCCCTGCTCGGCGACTACTCACCCCCGAGGCCGCCCGTCGACCCCGGAGCGTCCACCGTCCGCTCCGCCCTGGAGGCCCGGCTCGGCCCCGCCCGGATCCGCACCACCCGGGGCAGCGGGCTCCGACAGCCCCTGCCGGGCCCCGACGGGCTCCTCGCGGTCCGCACGGCGCTCCTCGGCGCCGACGTCGCGGTGGTGGTGCTCGGCGGCTCGAGTCGTCGCGCGTACGACGACGGCTTCGAGGACAACGGCGCCGTCAGTGGTCCGGCACCGGACACCACGAACGGCGAGGGGGTCGACCTGGCCTCGATCGCCGTGCCCGAGGCGCAGCTCGACGTGCTCCGCGCCGCCCGCGAGGGCGGTCTGCCGGTCGTCGCGGTCGTCGTCGACGGTCGACCACGGGTCCTGACCGAGGTGCTCGCCCTGGCCGACAGCGTGCTCGTCGTGCCGTTCCCGGGGCCCTCCGGCGGTCGAGCCGTCGCGGACGTGTTGTTCGGTGCCCCGGCCGAGGGGCGACTCCCCGCGACCTGGCCCGGCGCCGACGGCGTCCTGCCCGTGGCGCACGACGAGCGCCTCGAGACGGCACGGGGCTACGTCGACGTGACCAGCCGCTCGACCGTGACCGGTGCGCCCGGTCCGGGTGACGGGGTGGACGTCCGCCTGGCGGAGGGGAGCGACGCGGTGACTGCTGTGCGCCTCCTGGCCGGGGGGACGGTGACCGTGCCGGTGACGGTGCGCAACACGTCGGACGCACTCCGTCGGGTCTCGGTGCCCCTGTGGGGGCGGCGGCGTGAACCCGGTGTCCGTCCGCGGCGACGACGACTACTCGCCCTGGTGACGGTCGACGTGCCCGCCGGTGGGACCGTCGACACCGCGTACGCGCTCGGACTCGATGCGCTCGGCACGTGGGACGCTGGTCTCCGGCTCGGTGCACGGCCGCTCGAACTCGACTGCTGGACGGACGACGTGCTCGATCCACCCGGGTCGACGCGGACCGTCCGCGTCACCGACGGACAGGAGTCAGTGCGATGGGTGTCGTGACGCAGACGCAGCTCGAGGAGATCACGCCGACGCTGGTGGCGGCCGCCGACCGGGTCCGGGCCGCGGTCGGCACCGAGGTCGGCGACCGCGTGGAGCGCGCGCTGGTCCGCACGCTGCGGGACACGATCTCGATCGACGACGACGGCGCCTTCGTGATCACGGGGGACATCCCGGCGATGTGGCTCCGCGACTCGACGACGCAGATGACGCCGTACCTGCGGTTCGTGGCGGACGACCCGGCGCTCGCGGAGCTGCTCTGGGCGGTGGTGCGGCGGCAGTTCCGGCTGATCGAGCACGACCCGTACGCGAACTCGTTCAACCGCGAACCGAACGGCGCGCACTACGACCCCGACGACCTGAACGCCGACCCGCTGGTGTGGGAGCAGAAGTACGAGGTCGACAGCCTGGCCTACCCGGTGACCTTCGCGCACGCGCTGTGGCGGGCGACCGGGTCGACCGCGGTGCTCGACGAGCGGGCCCACCGGGTGTTCCGCACGATCGTCACGCAGTGGCGGGCCGAACAGGACCACGAGGCCTCGGCCTACCGGTTCGTCCGCGACGGGGCGATCCCGACCGAGACCCTCGCGCGCGACGGCCGCGGCACCCCGATCGCGGTGACGGGCATGACGTGGTGCGGGTTCCGCCCGTCGGACGACGCCTGCACGTACGGCTACAACGTGCCGGCGAACCTGTTCGCCGCCGAGGCGCTGCTCGCCGTCGCCGCCATCGCCAGGGACGTCTGGTCCGACACCGGCCTGGCGGACGACGCCGACGTGCTGCGCGCGAGCATCCAGGACGGCGTCCGGCAGCACGGCGTCGTGCCCGGGCCGGCGGGCGAGGACGTCTACGCCTACGAGGTCGACGGGCTGGGCGGCGTGCTGCTCATGGACGACGCGAACACCCCGTCGCTGCTGTCCCTGCCGTTGTCGGCGCCGTCGGTGCTCGACGACTCGGTGTGGGCGGCGACGCGGGACTTCGTGCTGTCACCGGCCAACCCGTACTGGTTCAGCGGCACCGCGGCGGCCGGCGTCGGCAGCCCGCACACGGTGCCGCAGCGGGTGTGGCCGATCGCCCTGGCGGTCGAGGGGCTCGTGTCCGGGTCGCCGGCGCGTCGCCGGGAACTGCTCGACGTGCTCGTGGCGACCGACGGCGGGACCGGCGACATGCACGAGTCGTTCGACGTCGAGGACCCGGCGCAGTTCTCGCGCCCGTGGTTCTCGTGGGCCGACGCGATGTTCTGCGAACTGGCACTGGCGGCGGCCGAGGACTGAACCTCGACCGCCGCCAGTGCGGGACCTGCGGGTGATCGACTAGGCGCCGAGTGCGGCGTCCACGATCTCCTTGGCCTCGCGCTGCACCTGCTCCAGGTGCTCCTGCCCGACGAAGCTCTCGGCGTAGATCTTGTAGACGTCCTCGGTGCCGGACGGCCGTGCGGCGAACCAGGCGTTGTCGGTGACGACCTTGACGCCGCCGACGGCCGCGTCGTTGCCGGGAGCCTTCGACAGCTTCGCGGTGATCGGGTCGCCCGCCAGGGTCTCGGCGGTGATGGCGTCGCCGTCGAGCTTCGACAGGCGGGCCTTCTGCTCCTTCGAGGCAGCGGCGTCGACGCGCTGGTAGACCGGGTCGCCGAAGCGCTCGGTCAGCTCGACGTACAGCTGCGAGGGGGTCTTGCCGGTGACGGCGACGATCTCGGACGCCAGGAGCGCCAGGATGATGCCGTCCTTGTCGGTCGTCCACGCCGTGCCGTCGGTGCGCAGGAACGACGCGCCGGCCGACTCCTCGCCACCGAACGCGACGGAACCGTCGATCAGGCCGGGCACGAACCACTTGAAGCCGACCGGGACCTCCCACAGACGGCGTCCGAGCGACTCTGCGACGCGGTCGATGATGCTCGACGACACCAGGGTCTTGCCGATGGCGGCGTCGTCGCGCCAGGCCGGACGGTGTGCGTAGAGGTACTCGATCGCGACGGCGAGGTAGTGGTTCGGGTTCATCAGGCCGCCGTCGGGCGTGACGATGCCGTGCCGGTCGGAGTCGGCGTCGTTGCCCGTCAGGACGTCGAACTCGTCCTTGTGCGCCAGGACCGAGGCCATCGCCGAGGGGCTCGACGGGTCCATCCGGATCTTGCCGTCCCAGTCGAGCGTCATGAACGACCAGGTCGGGTCGACGTCCGGGTTCACGACGGTCAGGTCGAGGCCGTAGTGGTCGCGGATGAGGTTCCAGTACGGCAGCGATGCACCACCGAGCGGGTCGGCGCCGATCTTCACCCCGGCACGCTTGATCGCGGCGATGTCGATGATGTTCTCGAGGTCGGCGACGTAGGTGTGCAGGAAGTCGTAGCGGTCGGGGGTGGCGTGCTCGGTGCGCTGCACCTCGGTGTTGCCGCCCTCGATGATCGCGTTCGCTCGGTTGGCGATCCAGCTCGTGGCGTCGCTGTCGGCGGGGCCGCCGTGCGGCGGGTTGTACTTGAAGCCGCCGTCGCGGGGCGGGTTGTGGCTCGGCGTGATGACGATGCCGTCCGCCGTGTCGGGGTTGCCGGCGCGGTTGTAGCGGATGATCGCGTGGCTGAGCGCGGGGGTCGGCACGTAGCCGTTGTCGCTGTCGGCCAGGACGTGCACGCCGTTGGCGGCCAGGACCTCGAGCGCGGTGCGCTCGGCGGGGCCGGACAGGGCGTGGGTGTCGCGCCCGATGAAGAGCGGGCCGTCGGTGCCCTGCGACTGCCGGTACTCGACGATCGCCTGCGTGATCGCGGCGATGTGGGTGTCGTTGAAGGCGGAGTCGAGCGAGGAGCCGCGGTGGCCGGAGGTGCCGAACACGACCTGCTGCTCGGCGACGGAGACATCGGGCACACGGTCGTAGTAGGCGGCGACGAGCGCGTCGATGTCGACGAGGTCGTCTGCGGTCGCGGGGGTGCCGGCGCGGTCGTTCATGGGTCCATCCTGGCATCGCGCACCCGGAGGCGTCCGGCCGGCGCACAGCCGGGGCCGCAGAGCGCGGCCGGAGCCGTGTCCGCCGACCGGGGCGACGGCACGGCTCAGGCGGTGCGGAAAGAGCCGGTCGCCGTGCGGAACGAGCCGGTGGCCGTGCGGGTGGAGGCGGTCCAGGTGGCGGGACGCGAACGCTGCGCGTCGGTGAAGCGCCCGAGGCGCCCGGTGATCGGTGCGCCCGTGTACGTGCCGACCGAGTCCGTGGTGCGGGTACCGGTGAAGGACCCGCGCTCGTCACGGTCGCGGAGTCCGGACACGAAGGTGCCGCCGAGCGGGAAGGTGCTGTTCGTCATGGGCCCGACCGTACGTGACTGTCTTGCATGATGCAAAACAACTGCACGAACGTGCGTGTTCAGGCCAGGAGCTCGCAGAAGCTCCGGCCCGCGACCGTCCAGCTCTGCCGTGCCACGAGACCGGCGTCCGCCGCGTGCCGGTGCAGCGCGTCGAGTCCGACCTCGGCCCAGGGGAACCCGGCGCTCTCGTGGCCGTCGGCGTCCATGACGCGGGCGGTGTACACGCGGTCGGCCAGCGGGTCGGGGTTCGTCTCGACGATGACCCGGCCGCCGGCGCGGACGATCTCGCCGCAGCGCTCGAGCAGTGCCGCGGGGTCGCCGCCGATGCCGATGTTGCCGTCGATGACCAGGGCGGTGTCCCAGTGCCCCTCGTCGGGGACCGCGTCGAACACCGACCCCTGGATCGCGGTGCCACCGGACCGCTGCGCGATCGCCACGGCCTCGGCGGAGACGTCCACGCCGAGTGCGGGGATGCCGCGGTTGCGGGCAGCGACGAGCATCCGCCCGGGGCCGCACCCGATGTCGATCACGGGACCGTCGGCGTCGTCGAGCAGCGAGCGGTCGACCCGGTCGGCCGCGGCGCTCCACCGGCCGACGTCCATCGTCGTGACGACGTCGGGGCGGTCCGGGTCGGTCAGACGGAGCCGTCCGTCCGAGCGCAGGGCCCGGGCGTAGGGCTCGCCGCCGCCGGCGCCGAAGGAGACGGGTGCGTGCATGGTCATCGGAGACTCCCCGCGGTCTCGGCACGGAGTGCCTGGGTGAAGCCGGAGTCC
Organism: Curtobacterium sp. RIT-PI-V; assembly: GCF_025642935.1. Lineage (NCBI taxonomy): Bacteria > Bacillati > Actinomycetota > Actinomycetes > Micrococcales > Microbacteriaceae > Curtobacterium > Curtobacterium sp. RIT-PI-V. The sequence continues at coordinate 7,127 of NZ_JANZKM010000020.1, read as the reverse complement.
GGCGCGAGTTCGGCGACGCGTTCGGCGTCGGGCATCGTGTCGACGTCGAGCAGTTCGCCGAGGATCCCGACGTCGAGGCCGGCGTCGGTCAGGCGGGCGAGCTGGACGGCGCCGGTGTCGTCCTGCGACATCGGGACGCCGCGCAGCAGGTCGCCGGTCGGGGCCTGCAGGTACAGCGACCAGAAGCCGCCGTCCTCTGCGGGACCGAACCACGCGTCGCGCTCGGGCTGGTCGAACACCGGGGCGAGCGCGTCGGTGGACACCTGCGGGGTGTCCATCCCGACGAGCAGCAACGGGCCGTCGATCGCGTCGAACAGGAACCCGAGGCGCTCGTCCAGCCCGCCGCCCGGCTGGTGGAGGACGTCGAAGCCGTCGGCCGACTCCGGGACGACGTCACCATCGAAGAACAGCACGCGGCGCTCGGCGGCCAGGGCGCGGACGGTCGACAGGGTGTCGGCGAGGCTCGCGGACGCCACACGGGCGGCACCCTCGGGGGAGAGCGCCGGGGTCAGCCGGGTCTTCACCTTGCCGGGCAGGCACTCCTTCGCGACCACGGCCACGGTGATTTCGGCGGTCATGCGCGCGTCCCCTCGACCGAGGCGGTGACGGGGGCGGAGTCGGCCCGTGCCGCGGCACCGGCCGCGGCGGTGGAGCCGGCCACGTGGCGGACGGGCGCCGGTGCGACGACCCGGACACGGGCCTCCCGGCGGTACGCGCGCAGCAGGCGGGTCATGTCGCGGACCGCGTTGACCGTGCCACGGAGCGTCCCGGTCACCTTGCTGTCGCCGATGCGCTGCGCGTAGCCGATGTCGGACTCGTCGACGCGCCAGCCCGCCGCGTGCGCGGCCAGGACCATCTCGAGCGGGTAGCCGCTACGGCGGTCCTGCAGGTCCAGGGCGACGAGGTCCTCGCGGCGCATGACGCGCATCGGGCCGAGGTCGCGCAGGCGGTAGCCGGTCGCGCGGTGCATGAGGACGGCGAGGACGCGGTTCGCGAACCGCGCGTGCGGCGCCCAGGCGCCCTTGCTCGTCGGGACACGTCGTCCGAGCGCCAGGTCGACGCGGCCGCTCGCGACGCGGTCGACGAGCGGCGGCAGCTCTGCGGGGTCCATCGAGGCGTCCGCGTCGCAGAAGGCGACGAAGTCGGCGGTGGCGGCCGCGACGCCCGCAGCGCAGGCGGAGCCGAAGCCCTTCACCGGTTCCGTGACGACGACGGCGCCGTGCGCGCGGGCGACGTCGGCGGAACCGTCGGTCGATCCGTTGTCCACCACGATCGCGCGGTAGCCCTCCGGCAGGCGAGCGATCACCTTCGGCAGGGCATCGGCCTCGTCGAGGCACGGGAGGATGACGTCGACACTCATGTCCGTCATTCGGTGCCGGTCGTCAGATCGACGGGTCTGTCCTGTCATGCACTCGACGTAACACGACGACGCGCGCCGGGGTACAGGAAAGGTGTACCCGCTGGTCAGTCAACGCACTGTTTCCGGGCGGGCGTCCCCAGAACGGGGGACAAGCGGACGGGAGGCCCGTGGCGGGCGTTCTGGTCGGGTCGCGTCCGACGCGCGGTCGCGCTGGGCGCGGTGCGCGCGGTTCGTGAGCAAGATGGTCGGGCCGCGTCCGGCGACCCGACCATTCCTGCTCACGAAGTGGGTCTACTGGACGGCACTCCGGAGGGGAGCGGTCGCGAAGTCGCGCATGCCGGCCCCGAAGTCGACCTCGGCGCGCCAGCCGAGCTCGGCGGCGATGCGGTCCGAGCTCGCCGTGACGTGGCGCACGTCGCCCAGGCGGTACTCGCCCGTGACGACCGGCTGGGGGCCGTCGGGCCCGGCGATCGCTGCGGCCATGTCGCCGATCGTGTGCACGACGCCGGACCCCACGTTGTACGCGCGGAACGAGTCGGCGGGCTGGTCGGCGGTCGCGGCGATCGAGGCGGCGTTCGCTCCGGCGACGTCGTCGACGTGCACGAAGTCGCGGCGCTGGGCGCCGTCCTCGAAGACGCGGGGGGCCTCACCGCGGGCCAGCGCCGAGCGGAACAGTGACGCGACACCGGCGTAGGGGGTGTTCGCGGGCATGCCGGGTCCGTAGACGTTGTGGTACCGCAACGCGATCGCCCGGCCGCCCGTCGCGCGTGCCCAGCTCGAGGCCAGGTGCTCCTGCGCGACCTTCGTCTGCGCGTACACGTTGCGGGGGTCGAGCGCGGCGGACTCGTCGATCAGGCCGGGCAGCAGGGGGTGGCCGTCCGGGCCGATCGGGTCGAAGCGACCGGCGTCGAGGTCCTCGCGGCGGCGGGCCGGCGGCCGGACGGGCTCGCCGTCGGACGTCGTGTACGCACCCTCGCCGTAGACGACCATCGAGCTCGCGACGACGAGTCGGCCGATGTCGTGCCGGTCCATGCCGGCGAGGACGTAGGCCGTGCCGGCGTCGTTCGACGAGACGTAGTCGGGGGCGTCCTGGAAGTCGACGCCGAGGCCGACCTTGGCGGCCTGGTGGCAGACGACGTCGACGCCGTCGAGCGCGGCGTCGAGCGAGACCCGGTCGCGGACGTCGCCGTGCACGAACTCGATGCCCTGCTGCTGGTGGGCGCGCACGACCTCGCCGGGATCGCCGTGGACGTCGTCGCGGAGGGAGTCGAGGACGCGGACCTCGTGGCCGTCGGCCAGTGCGCGGCGGACGATCGCGGAACCGATGAAGCCGGCGCCGCCGGTGACGAGCAGGCGGGTCATGCGGTGGGGTCCGTGGTGACGGCGGGGCCCGTGCTGGCGGCGGTGGGCTGGGTCTGCACGATGCTGGCGCTGGCGCTCGCCGGGACGAGTTCGCGCGGCGTGAAGTCGGCGGGGATCGCTCCGACGATCTCGCCGATGGCGCGGACGATCACCTCGTTGGCGCGGGCGAGACGTTCCATCACGAGGGCGTGGGTGACGGGTGCGCCGGCGTCGTCGGCCGCGTCCGCGGTGGCCGCTGCGTCCGCCGTGGCCGCGTGGGCGGCCGCTGCGGCGGCTTCGTCCTCGGTCGGGGCCAGGCCGGCGTCGGCGTCGGTGACGAACGACAGGTTCACGGTGGCGATGCCGAGCTCCGCGGCGAGCGGGACCTCGGGGGTCATCGTCATGTTGATGGTGTGGCCGCCGGCCTCGCGCAGCCAGACGGACTCGGCGCGCGTCGAGAAGCGGGGCCCCTGGATGACGACGCACGTACCCGTCGGCCGGAACGGCACGTCGAGTGCTGCGATGGCGTCGACGGCCGCCCGCCGCAGCGTCGGGTCGAACGGGTCGGCGAACGACAGGTGCTGGACGTCGTCCTCGAAGAACGTGTCCGCGCGGCCGAAGGTGCGGTCGATGAGCTGGTCGGTCACGACGAAGGTGCCCGGGGCGTAGTCGGGGTGCAGGCCACCGACGGCGCTCGAGGACACGATCGCCCGGACACCCAGGGAGCGGAGCGCCCAGACGTTCGCGCGGTGGTTGATGCGGTGCGGGGCGACGGAGTGCTCACGGCCGTGCCGGGTGAGGAACGCGACCCGATGGCCGGACATCGTGCCGATGCTGATCGGGCTCGACGTCGGGCCGAACGGTGTCGGCACGTCCAGCTCCTCGGCGGTCCCCTCCTCGAACAGCTGGTAGAGGCCGGAGCCCCCGATGACACCGATCGTCACGGCTTCGTCGTTCTCCACAGGTCCTCCGAAAGGTCGTCGGCGCGGTCTGCGCGCTGGATACGCTACTGACGCCGGCCCCGGACGAACCGGGAGCGGCGACACCATCCCTGTTCGGAGGCACCTGTGCGAACGATCGGTCAGCACCGCGACGACCTGGCGGCGCTGCTCGCGCCGGTCCTGGCGGGCCTCGGGGCTGCATCGTGGCGGATCGACGACCTGGCCGTCGACGGCCGTGCCGGGCACGGGCACCGCGTGCTCGCTGCGCCCGTCGCCGCTCCGGTCCCGTTGCCGCCCTTCGACAACAGCCAGATGGACGGCTTCGCGGTCCGGGTGGCCGATGCCGGGCAGGACGTCCGGGTGGTCGCGCCGATCCCCGCCGGCGTGGTGCCCGCGCCGCTCTCCGCCGGCACCGCTGCACCGATCATGACCGGCGCGCGGATCCCGGACGGCGCAGATGCGGTCTTCCCGGTGGAGTCGACGTCGCCGGGGTCCTTCCCGGCGGCGCTCGACCTGGGGCACGTCACGGTGCCGTCCGACCTCGCGCCGGGCACCTTCGTCCGTGGGACCGGCAGCGACCTGGCCCTCGGTGCGTCCATCGCGCCGACCGGTGCGCCGATCACCCCAGCCCTGCTCGGTGCGCTCGCGTCCGCCGGAGTGTCCACCGTGCAGGTTCGTCGACCACTGCGGGTCCTCGTGGTCTCGACGGGATCCGAGCTGCAGGGCGCGGACACGGCCGCAGCGACGATCGGAGACGCGAACGGCATCGCGCTGCAGGCGGCGCTCGCCGAGGTCGGTGCTTCGTCCCGCAGGGTCCGGGTCCCCGACGACGTGGAAGCGTTCGTCTCCGAGCTCGACGACGTGGGGGATTGGGCCGACCTCGTGCTCACCACCGGGGGCATCAGTGCGGGCGCGTACGAGGTCGTGCGGCAGGCACTCGAACCCCGCGGCCTCGCCGTGACCCCGGTCGCGATGCAGCCCGGCGGGCCGCAGGCGTTCGGCAGTGTCGTGCTCGCCGGTCGACCGGTACCCGTCGTGTCGTTCCCCGGCAACCCCGTCTCCGCGCTCGTCTCGTTCGAGGTGTTCCTCCGTCCGCTGCTCGCGCCCCTCGTCGGGCTGCCGGCCGACCGCCCCGAGCTGCACCTGCCCGCTGCTTCGGCTGCGCAGTCACCGGGTGGCAAGCACCAGGTGCGGCGTGGCCGGGTGGACGACGGGGCCGTCCACTTCGTGGGCGGACCGAGTTCCCACCTGCTCGCGCACTACGCCGCCGCCACGCACCTCGTCCACGTCCCGGTGGGGGTCGACGCCGTCGAACCCGGTGACGTCCTGACCGTCTGGAGTCTCCGATGACCGAACCCGCCGCCACGTCCGATCAGTCGGGTCCGTCCGAGCAGGTCGATCCGTCCGACGCGGCCGAGCTGTCGCACGTGCGCGCCGACGGGTCCGCGCACATGGTGGACGTGTCCGCGAAGGACGTCACCGACCGCTCGGCGACCGCCACCGCCACGCTCGTCACCCGGCCCGACGTCGTGGCCCGCATCCTCGACGGCTCCCTGCCGAAGGGCGAGGTCATCGGCACCGCCCGCATCGCCGCGATCATGGCGGTGAAGAAGACCTCCGACCTCATCCCGCTCTGCCACCCGCTGCCCATCGCCGGGGTGCAGATCGACATCACCGGTGCCGACGACCGCGTGTTGATCGAGGTCTCGGTCCGCACGACCTCGCGCACCGGCGTCGAGATGGAAGCGCTGACCGGCGCGAGCGTCGCCGCGCTGACCGTGTACGACATGGTGAAGGCCGTCGACCGGGCGGCCTCGATCACGGACATCCGTGTGCTCGAGAAGCACGGTGGTCGGTCCGGAGACTGGAGCAATCGATGACCTCGCAGCCGACCAGGGGCCGTGCCGCTGTCGTGGTGGTGTCCACGCAGGCTGCCGCCGATCCCGCACTCGACCGCACCGGGCCCGTCATCGCAGGGTGGCTGCGCGAGCGGGACTTCACCGTCGCCGAGCCCGTGATCGTCCCCGACGGCGGGGCGATCACCGAGACCGTGACCGCCGAACTGCTGGCCGGGGCCCGGATCGTCATCACGACCGGGGGCACCGGCGTCACCCCGACCGACCGGACGCCCGAGGCCGTCGCGCCGCTCATCGACCTGGAGCTGCCCGGTGTCCTCGAAGAGGTCCGTCGTCGCGGGCTCGCGGGGGCCGGGCCGACCGCCCTGCTGAGCCGCGGCATCGCCGGCATCAGCACCGGCGGAACCCTGATCGTCACGCTGCCCGGGTCGCGCGGCGGGGTGGCGGACGGACTGGCCGTGCTCGACGGGCTGGTCGATCACGTGCTCGCGCAGGTGCACGGCGAGGGCCACGCGCCGCGGAGTGCGTCATGACCGCTGCGCCGGCCCCGTCCCCGGCACCGGACGCGCGCGTCGTCCTCGCCGACGTCGTCGACCGGGGGATCACCGTCGACGAGGTCTCCGCCGTCGTCGCCACCGACCGGGACGGCGCCGTCGTCACCTTCGCCGGCATCGTCCGCGACCACGACGGTGGCAAGGGCGTCACCGCGCTCGACTACGAGCGGCACCCCAGCGCCGGCGATGTCATCGCCGAGGTCGCCCGCGCTGTCGCCGATGCGCACCCCGACGTCCGGATCGCCGTGCTGCACCGCGTCGGGGCGCTCGGCATCGGGGACGTCGCGCTCGCCGCAGCGGTGGCGTCGTCGCACCGGGCGCAGGCGTTCGCGGCGTGCGGCGAGCTCGTCGACCTGGTGAAGGAGCGTGTGCCGATCTGGAAGCACCAGCGGTTCACGGACGGGTCCGACGAGTGGGTCGCGGCGTTGTAGGACGCCGACCCTGTGCGACTTCGCAACTGCGACGCTCGTTCGGGGCATGGTGAGACTCCAAGCGGATCCATAGAATCGCGAACATGAGCGTTCTGCTGCCCGGGATCACCGTCATCCTGCTGGTCTTCGCCCTGATCGACATCCTGACGAAGAACGACGACCAGATCCGCGGACTCCCGAAGATCGCGTGGGTGATCCTCGTGATCCTGGTCCCCGTCGTCGGCAGCATCGTCTGGTTCGCCATCGGCCACGACTGGGCCCCGGGTGAGCGGAACCACGGCCGCTACATCGAACCCGCCCGTCACGAGGACCGGTACGCCACCCTCGGTGATGCCCGGAGCGCCCACGGCGCCAAGCGCGTCAGCGGCACGGAGCAGGAGCTCGCCGAACTCGAGCGCGAGATCGAGTACTGGGAGGCGCAGGCTCGCCTGAAGCGCGCGAAGGAAGCCGCCGGCGAGGGCGACGCCGCTCCCGCGAGCTGACGTACCCGACTGCCGGAGCCGAACCGGCCCCGGTGAGCTGACCCGCGCCTCCAGGCCGACGCGCCGTCGCACCGACGCGACGGGCGCACCGTGCGCGGTCGGTCGGTCGGTGCGAGGTTGTGCGCTCCGTGCGCCGCTACAACCTCGCACCGAGCGGTCAAC